>CAZQYE010000100.1:0-7570 GCA_964597375.1 uncultured Myxococcales bacterium | reverse complement strand
AAGGCTGCCTTCACGGTCGCCAAGTCGTTCAAGGAAGCGGTTCTCGGCGGCTGACTGAGGGCCCGCTTTTACGGGTGCCCGCGGCGGCGTGACAACGCCGCGCCGAGGCCGGCGAGCATCCTGTAGACGACCGGAACGACGAACAACGTCAGCAGCGTCGACGTCGTCATCCCCGCGACGACGGCGACGCCGAGCGGCCGGCGTGCCTCGGCGCCGGCACCCATCCCGACGGCGATCGGTAGGATTCCGAAGATCGTCGACAGGGCCGTCATCAGAATCGGACGCAGTCGCGTCCGCCCCGCACGTACGATCGCCGTGGTGAGATCGATGCCGCGCTCGCGCAGTGTGTTCGTGTAGTCGACGAGCAGGATCGAGTTCTTGGTCACCAGACCCATCAGCATGATGATGCCGATGAAGCTGTAGACGTTGAGCGTCATCCCAAGGGCGGCGAGTCCGGCGAGTGCGCCGACCATGGCCAGCGGCAGCGCCAGCATGATCGTCAGCGGATGGACGAAGCTCTCGAACTGTCCGGCCAGCACGAGGTAGATCGCGACCACCGCCAGCACGAACGTGAACGACAGGCCTTGCGAGCCCCGCGCAAACTCTCGTGACTGGCCCGCCAGCGTGGTTTCAAAACCTTCGGGTAGGACGTCGCGGGCGATCTGGCGCACCCGCTCGAGGGCTGCGCCGAGGTCCATGCCCGAGAGGTTGGCGTCCACGGTCACCGAGCGCTTGCGGCCGAGATGGTGCACGACGCTCGGCCCGACCGACTCGCGGACGGTCACGAGAGCGTCGAGCGGTGTCTGGCCGCCGCCGGCGGTGCGGACGTAGATGTCGCGGAGGTCTTGAGGACGCACGCGGTCCCCGGGCCGGAGCTGCACGATGACGTCGTAGCGGTCGTTGCCGCGCCGGTAGTGCGTGACCGTGTCGCCGCCGAGTAAGACTTTCAAGGTCTCGGCGATATCGGCGATCGAGACGCCGAGCGCCGCCGCCCGGTCGCGGTCGATGGCGACGTCGAGCTGCGGCTTGTCGAGTTCGAGGTTCGTGTCGACGTCGCGGAAGCCGGCACTTGCCGCGAGGGCCGCTCGCAAGCGCTCGGCGTACTGCTCGAGCAGGCGCAGGTCCTCGTGCTGGACGACGAACGCAAGCGGCTTGCTGCTGCCGCTGCGCTGCAGTGGATTGGTCTGGAAGAAAAACACGTCGGCGCCGGCGATGCGGGCCGCCTGCCGGCGCAAGTCTGCGATGATCTCGGCGGCGCCGCGGCGGCGCTCGCTGCGCGGCTGAAGACGAACGAACATGATGCCGGTGTTGACCTTGCCGGGCCCGCCCCGGGGGATCGCGAGAATCGAGAAGTACGAGCGGATCTCGGGGGTTCGATCGAGCAGGTTCTCGACCTGGCGCTGGTAGCGGTCCTGGAATGCGAGGGTCGATCCTTCCGGCGTTCTCAGACTGGCGATGAAATAGCCGCGGTCGTCGCTCGGTACGAACTCCTTGCCGATCACCGCCAGCAACACACCGCTCACCGCCACTGCGGCGAGCAACACCGCAAGCATCGCCCGGCGGTGGTCGAGCGCACTTTCGAGCGCGCGCGCGTAGGCGTCCGAAAGTCGATCGACGGCCGCGTCGAACCGGCGTGCGACGCGGCCGGCCAGGTTGTCGCGACTTGCCGTCGATCCAGCGCGCAGGAAGCGGGAACACAGCATCGGCGTGAGCGTGAGTGCGACGAAGCTCGACACGGCGACCGCCACCGCCACGGAGATCCCGAACTCGAAGAAAAACCGGCCGACGATTCCAGAGAGAAAAGCGATGGGGACGAACACCGCGACCAGCGTCAGCGTGGTCGCCACGACGGCAAACGCGATTTCCGTGCTTCCGGCCAAAGCCGCTTGCTTGCGCTGCTCGCCGGCCTCGAGATGCCGGTATACGTTTTCCAGTACGATGATCGCGTCGTCGACGACGACGCCGACCGAAAGGGTGAGCGCCATCAGAACGAGGTTGTTGATCGTAAACCCGAGAAAATAAATGACGCCGAACGTGGCCATCGTCGCCACGGGCATCGCCAAGCTCGGGATGATCGTGGTGCGGGCACTCTGGAGAAACACGAAGATTACGATCACGACGAGGACGCCCGCTGCCAGCAGTGCATGCTGAACCTCGGCCACCGATCGTTCGATGAACGGAGACTGGTCGAAGGCGACGTCGAGCCGCATTCCCTCGGGCAGCTCGGCCCGCAGGGCCTCGACCTCACGCTTCACCGCACGCGTGACCTCGAGAGTGTTCGCCCGGGACTGCTTGACGATTCCAAGCCCGCTCGTGGGCACCCCGTTGAAACGGGCGCGCACGCGTTCGTTTTCATATCCCCGCCGCACCCGGGCGAAATCGCCTAGGCGCACGGGGGTATCGTTGCGGTAGGCGACGACGAGATCGGAGAACTGCTCGGGCGTGCGCAGTTCGCCCTCGGCCTTGACCACGAACTCGCGCCAGGCCCCCTCGATGCGGCCGGCGGGCAGCTCTACGTTTTGTGCTCTCAGTGCGCGCGTCACGTCGGCGACCGACAGCCCGAAGGCCGCCATCGTCCGGCGGTCGATCTCCACGCGCATCGCCTCGCGGTTCGACCCCCCGATGATCACCTTGCCGACGCCGCTGATGACCTCGAGCCGCGGGCGCACCTGCTGGTCGGCGACTTTCATGACCTCGGCCGGCGTTCGTGTCTGCGAGGACAGCGCGAGCCACATCACCGCCTGGGCGTCGAGATCGATCTTCGAGACCTGTGGCTCTTCGACGTCATCGGGCAGGCGCCGCCGGACCCGGGCCACGCGGTCGCGCACGTCCTGGGCGGCCGCGTCGATGTCGCGGCCCAGCTCGAACTGAAGCGTGATGCGGCTGACCTGCTCGCGCGATTGGGACTCGATGAAGTCGAGGCCCTCGATGCCGTTGAGCTCTTCTTCGAGAACTTCGGTGACCTCGGACTCGACGACCTCGGGGCTGGCTCCGGGCAGCACCGTCGATACCGATACGATTGGAAAGTCGACGTCGGGCAGTTCCCGCACCGGCAGGCGGGTATACCCGACCACCCCGAACACGAGCAAGGCCATGGAAAAGACCGTGGCTAAAACCGGTCGCTCGATGCATAGGCGCGGAAGGAACACGGCGGTCGTCTACTGGGGCTCTTCGCGTACGGCCTCGACGGGGATTCCGTCGCGCAGGCGGTGCTGGCCGGCGACCACGACGAGATCGCCGGGCGCGACCCCCGAGAGGATCTCCACCATCGGCGGCAGGCGCTCGCCGGTACGCACTTCGCGCCGCTCGGCTCGGCCTGCAGCGACGCGGTAAATCCAAGTCTTGCCCTCGGAGCTGACCACCGCCTGCTCGGGAGCGACGGTCTGACCGCGATGTACCTCGATGACCACGGTGGCCTTGACGAACTGGCCGTCGCGCAGGGTGCCGTCGGGGTTGGGTACGGCGACGCGAACCGAGAGCGTGCGGGTCCCCGGATCGACGCGGGGATCGACGAAGTCGATCGTGCCATCCACCGTTTCCGTGCGGTCGCCTGGGGCGATGCGAACTTGCATGCCGGTCCGGACGCGTCCGGCGTAGCGGTCGGGAATCCCCAAGCGCACGTGCATTGGATCGGTCTGGAGGAGCACGGTGACGATCGTGCCGCGCTCGACGTAGTTGCCCACGTCGACGAGGCGGGCACCGACGACGCCGGCAAACGGCGCTCGCAGACTGAAGTCTTCGAGCTCGCGAGCGGCCAGGGCCACCGCCGCTTCCTGCTCGCGCACCGCGGCTGCGGCGGCTCGCTGCTCGGCCTCGACGCTGTCGAACGCCTCTTGCGACACGAGGTGCCCGGCGAGCAGCTCGCGGTGGCGCTCGAGTCGCTGATCGGCGATGGCTAGACGCGCGCGTGCGCTGTCGAGTGCGGCGCGGGCCAGGTCCAACCGGGCGGTGGCCTTGCGGTCGTCGAGCCGCACCAGGATGTCACCGGCTCGAACCTGCGCTCCTTCGCGAAAGAGCACCTCCGAGATCACCCCGTCGACGCGCGCTTTGATGTCGGCGTGCTGGCTCGCCTCGGCGGTTCCCACGGCGCTCAGCGACACCTCTACGTCGCGGGTCTCGACCCGAGCCACCTCGACTGGGGTCGGCCGCTGGCCGGGCGTTTGTGCCCGCGGTGCCTGCCGGCAGGCGCAGCACAACAGCGAGAGAGCGAGCGTGACAGCGATGGATTTCATGTGAAGTCAGGATCGATGCGTGGCCGGCAACGACGGAGGGTAGCAGGGGCGCATGATCGAGTCACGGCGGGCGCCCAAGGCCCCGGAGTTACCTCAAGTGCGCGCGCAGCCAGGAAATGGTGGCCCGCACGGCGCGCCGGTCGAGGGCGACCGAGCCGCCGTCCTTCGAGTCCCGGGCGAGCAGCCCCGGCCCGCTGTCGTCGATGATCACCAGCTTCGTCTCGAGCGGGCCGTCCTCGCCCCGGCGTCGCGACTCGACGACGTATTCGCCGTAGCGGTACCGGTTGTCCGGATCCCGGTCCGGATTGACGATCAGCAAGGGCGCATGGACCCGTGCCGCGTCGTACTCGCCCACGACGCTGTCGAGAAAGACGACTCCCGCCGGTTTTTGCACCGACTCGAATCGCGGAAAGATCGACGCGATCGTCGTCGTTCCCGAGCTGTGACCGAGCAGGAACACGCGTTCGGGATCGACGCGCGCGTGGGCCACCGCCTTGGTGTAGGCTTCGAGCGCGGTCGAGCGATCGGTGGCGAATCGTCCCGGGCTGCTGCGTCCCGCGCCCGGCTGGTCATAGCGGAAGACGGCGAAGCCGCTTTCGACGAGCGCTTTCGTCAGTCGCGCGTAGACGCCGTTTTCCGGCTGCTCGTCGGTACCCGGACGGAGCCCGTGGCGGTCGATTCGACCGACCACCGGGATCAGCACGACCAGTGGGGCCGGCGAGTGCTCGGGAAAGTCCCACTCGGCTGCAACCACCGCGTCGACGCTTTCGAACGTCGTCTGAACCCGGCTCGGGCGCCGGGCCACCGGGTCGGGCGGTACGGGGGCCGCCGCCGCGGCCACCTCGGCGACGGACGGCGACGCAAGCGCCGGCGCCGCCACGAGCCACGCCAGGGCAACCGCGAACAGCGCGCGGGCGCGATGCAGCAAGGCCCCCGGCCGCGGCTCGGTCCTTGGGGGGGTGTCCAAGCCGGGGAGTTTGCGCGAAGACATCGCGCTTACTGTGGGGCGTGGCTTGCGGGCAAGTCAAGGCAACACGGCGGCGTCGGCGCCCGCCGCCATCGAGGCGGGCGGCCGGTAAGCCAGCGCCTCGGCGATGTCGCCGGCCTCGACTTCCGTGCGGCCGGCCAGCAGGGCGATCGTTTCCGCCACGCGCACCACGCGGGAGACCGCGCGTGCCGAAAGCCCCAGTCGGTCGACTGCGCGGGCGAGCAACTTGCGGGCGCCTTCGTCGGCGGGCGCCGCGACGCCGGAACTCCGGCGCTTCTGGTCTTTGAGGCGCCGCGCCGCGACCACACGCCGGCGTACGTCGGCCGAACGCTCCGAGCACTGGCCCGACGAGATTTCTTCGAACTCGAGCCGCGGCACTTCGACGTACAGGTCGATGCGGTCGAGAAGCGGACCGCTGACGCGTGCGCGGTAGCGGACGATGGCCGACTCGGGGCAGCCGCACGCACGCACCGACGTGCCGTAGTAGCCGCACGGACAGGGGTTCATTGCTGCGACCAGCATGACGTCGGCCGGAAACGTCAGGCGGCCGCCCGCGCGGGAAATCGTCAGGCGCTTGTCCTCGAGAGGCTCGCGAAGCTGGTTGAGCACCACCGGGGAAAATTCGGGCAACTCGTCGAGGAACAACACGCCGTGGTGCGCGAGACTGACCTCGCCGGGGCGGGGTACGATTCCACCACCGACCAAACCGGCGCTCGATGTCGTGTGGTGGGGTGCGCGAAACGGACGGCGCGTGATGAGGCCGCCGGTCGTGAGACCGGCAACGGAATGAATCGAAGTCGTTTCGATTGCTTCCTTGAGGGTGAGCGGCGGTAGGATCGTGGGCAGCCGGCGTGCAAGCATCGTCTTGCCCGCACCCGGAGGCCCGATCATGAGCAGGTGATGAGAGCCGGCCGCGGCAATCTCGAGCGCGCGCCGAGCGGCGGCCTGCCCGCGGACCTCGCTGAGGTCGATCGCCGAGGGAAACCCGTCGCCGTCGAACAGGCTTCGTACGTCGACACGCGTGGGCTTGGGCGCAATCGAGCCCTCGAGCAAGGCCAGCGCTTCGGCGAGCGTGGCGACGGGGAACACGTTGATGCCGCCGGAGACGGCGGCCTCGGTGGCGTTGGCGCGCGGCACGAGCAGGCGGCGGAATCCGTGTCGCGCGGCGCACAGGGCCGTGGGAAGAGCGCCGCTGACCCCGTGCACCGTGCCGTCGAGCCCGAGCTCACCGATGAGGACCGTGTCTGCGAGGCGCTCTTCCTTGCAGGCGCCGCCGGCGCACAAGACGGCGACGGCCACGGGAAGGTCGAGGGCGGCGCCGATCTTGCGCCGTGATGCGGGGGACAGGTTGACCACGACGCGGCCGAGGGGAAACGAATCGACCGTCGCGCGGATCGCCGACCGAACGCGCTCGCTGCCTTCACGGACGGCCGTGTCCGGTAGGCCCACGATCGTCAGTTTCGGCAGCCCGGTGGTCACCCGCGCCTCGACGCGGACGAGATAGCCTTCGACTCCTTCGTGAGCACACGAGAACGTGGTCGCCAGCACGCCGTCTTGTTGCGCCGCTGCCGGCTCCGGTCAACGACATCGCAGTCATGAATGGCCCGGCTCCAGGCTGGCGCGGCGGGTGCAATCGCGCGTGAGGGCGCCTATCATGGCCGCGTGATCTTGATGATCGACAACTACGATTCGTTTACCTACAACGTCGTGCAATACCTCGGCGAGCTCGGCGCCGAGGTCCGGGTGTTCCGCAACGACAAGATCACGATCGACGAGATCGCCGCCATGAGACCGGCGGGGATCGTCATCTCGCCCGGTCCCTGCGATCCGGACCGTGCGGGAATCTCGGTCGAGGTCGTGCGCCGCTTCGCCGGGGAGATTCCCCTGCTCGGGGTTTGTCTCGGGCACCAGTGCATCGGCCAGGCGTTCGGCGGTCGTATCGTTCCGGCCAAGCGCCTGATGCATGGAAAGACCTCGCGGATTCATCACGATGGTCGCGGCGTTTTCTCCGGGGTGGAGCAGGATTTCGTCGCCACGCGATACCACTCGCTCGTCGTCGAGCGCGAGTCGCTTCCCGGCGAGCTCGAGGTGAGCGCTTGGGCCGAGGACGGAGACATCATGGGGCTCCGCCACAAGAATCTGGCCGTCGAAGGTGTCCAGTTCCACCCTGAGTCGATTCTCACGGAAGTCGGCAAGAAACTCCTCGGGAACTACCTCGCGACGCTCTGACCTTCCGGATGTTCGGCCAACAGCGCGAACCGCACTGGCGCAGGGCAAGAGGTCCGGGCTGCGAAAGGCCATGACAGGCAAGGCATTGCCCGGCGGGGCCGGCGCGGTTAGTGCCGGTGGT
>CAZQYE010000099.1:0-7592 GCA_964597375.1 uncultured Myxococcales bacterium | reverse complement strand
CTGGTTCCCACGCTGCGGGGACGCGTGGAGCAAGGCTCGCTCGTCTACGTGGTGGACGACGATCCGGACTATCGGGGCATTCTGGAATTCGAGATCGGTCAGGCCGGGTTCGCCGTCCAGTCGTTTGCCGATGGCGAACAGGCGATTGCGGCGATCCGCCGCCAGGCGCCTTCGGCGATGGTTCTCGATCTCATCATGCCCGGCACCGACGGACTGACGGTCCTCGAGCGCCTGAGGCCGCTGGACGTGGACTTTCCGATCTACGTATACACCGGCCTCGATGATCCGGGGGTCGCCCTTGCGGCCAAAGACCTCGGGGCCGCCGAAGTATTCCGCAAGGATGGCGGCGGGGTCAGCTACGCGGCTGTTTGTTCCCGGGTGTCGCGCGTCCTCGGGCCGCTGCTCGCTGATCCCGATGCGCCTTCTGCCCGGCGCTAGTGCGCCGGGCCGCCGCAGTTCCCAAAGCAGAGCATGCTCGCTGCGTGACGTCCTCGGGGCAGGTTGCGGTTAGACGACCGGCTTACCGGCCGACGTGCGCGCGCGCATCAGGGCCGCCGCGCCCAGGCCGAGAAGGACGCCCACGGCGGTGTTGAATCCCAGGCAACCCCCGGCCGTCAGGACAGCAACGAAAAACGGTTCTCTGCCGCGGCATTCACGGGCCGGCAGCGCAAGCTCGATGCCCGCAAATGCGAGCAGCACGCCGAGAATGCTCAGAGGATAAGCGGCAAGCAGCAATCCCGCCGATGCGCCGAACGCCACGCCGACCGCCATCTTGGCGATGCCGAGCATGACCACGGCACCGCCGGTGCGCGCACCGAAGCGGTGCTGGCCGGCAAGCCCGCCCGCGCCGTGACACATCGGCATCGCGCCCAGCCAGCACCCCAGGACGTTCATCAAGCCGACGCTCGCTGCCATCTTGCGCGTTCCCGCACCGCGACCGGGGTAGAGATCCTCGCTCAGTGCGCACACTGCGATGACCGAGTTGAGCAACGTCAGTGGAAGCTGTGGTACGGCACCGCGGACGATGCCGGTCTCCCACTCGGCGGCGCTCGGAATGACGAGGTGCAGGCCGTTCCACCCGGCCGGCAGGTGCCCGAGCAGCTCCGGCCGCACGGCGGCCATGACGGCGATTCCGGCCGCAAACAAAACCAGGGCCGAGGGAAACCGCGGCCTGCGGCTGGCCAGCAGAACCACGCCGGCGCCGGCAGCGGCCGTCAGCCAGCCGTCGAGGGCGAGGGGCTGGGTTTGCCGGATGAGGTCGATTCCTTTGACGAGCAGCTTGAGGCCGACGCCGAGCTGGATGCCGCGGACTACGGGCCTCGGCACCAGGCGGTCGATCGTCTCTACCAGGCCGGTCAGGCCGAGAACTAGAACGACCGCTCCGGTAGCCAGGCCGGCGGCCGCGATCGACCCGGGCGAGAGCGACTCGGCGATGGCAACCGCGGCAATCGCCTTCATCGGCTGCACGGGGACCGGCTGGCCGAAGGCGATTCCCGTAAGGACGTTGGCTAGTCCGGCGAACAGCAGGACCGAGCCGGCATCGAGCCGGCAGACGGCGATCAGACTGGCAACGATCGGAATGAACGTGCCCAGGTCGCCGAGTGCGCCGCTGGCCTCGCCGAGGTCGAAGCGCATCGACCGCAGGCTGGCCAGAACGCCTTGGGGTAGCACTGGCGGCCGTGAATCCTGGTTCATCGCTCAGGAGCCGCCGGCCGGGTCCGGCGGAGAGAACGCCGAGCTTGGGCTGTCGGCCGTGAATCTTCGTTCATTTTCGCGGCGCGCGGGGGAGCAGAGGGCAAGGCCCCGGGCAGGGGCGCCCCCCGGGCCCTCTGCGCAATGCGTCAGTCTGCACAGCAGCCGCGCCAAAGCCAAATCCGGCCTGCGCGCACTGGGCTCGCACGAGCCGCCAAGGCTCCGATAAAATGGCCTCATGGGCGTATCGGCGGCAGCGGCACGGGTCTTTGCGGGCCGTGACATGGATGAAGGCCGCGAAATGGCGGTCGGCCGCGGCCGCGCCTTCGTTTACACGGCTGGGTGTCCAGGCCGGGAAGGTCCAAACCAGGACGCTGCGGCCGTACTGCCCGTAAACGGCTCGCGCGGGCTGTTGGTCGTGGCCGACGGCATGGGAGGCCGTCCGGGCGGCGCCGACGCTGCGGCTGCCGTTCTCGCTGCCCTCGAACGCGAGGTCGAGCGCCTAGGCGACCCCGACGTTTCGCTGCGATCGGTTGTTCTCGATGGGCTCGAGGAGGCCAACCGCCGCGTGATCGGGATCGGGGGCGGGGCCGCAACGACGGTCGCCGTCGCCGAGCTCGAAAACGGCAGTCTTCGCTCCTACCACGTTGGGGACTCGGCGATTCTCGTGGTTGGGCAGCGCGGGCGAATCAAGCTGCAGACCGTTGCACACTCTCCCGTTGGGTATGCCGTCGAATCCGGCCTGATCGACGAAGATACCGCGTTGGAGCACGCCGAACGCCACCTCGTTTCGAACATGGTCGGCGACCCCGACATGCGTATCGAGGTCGGCAGCCCGCTGGAGCTTGCACCGCGCGACACCGTCCTTCTGGCCACCGACGGGCTGTTCGACAACATGCACCGCGACGAAATCGTCGAGGCCATCCGAACCGGTTCCCTCGAAGAGGCCGGCCGGCGCCTGGCCGCGACCTGCCTCGAGCGCATGAGAGAGCCCGCCGCGGGCCGGCCTTCCAAGCCGGACGATCTGACGTTCATTCTCTACCGGCAGACCCGCGGCCGATAGGGCTGGGGGCCGTGGGTCGCGAAGCCGGCACGGCCGATTTCCGATGGCGATGCTTCGGGCAGCCGCAACCAATGGCCGTTGAGCGAGCGACCAGGCGAGGGCAGCAGCGGCGGGAGAAAACGATCCGGGCGCCTATGAGAAGACCTCGTAGGTTTGCATCCCCCCGGGCAGAACGCGGGCCGACAGCCCGCGCTGGGTGAGGGCTCGCGTGGCGTAGTAAGCGCGCTGCCCGACGCCGCACACCAGCCAGATCTCTCGGTCACCAGGCAGCTCGTCGAGGCGCGACCGAAGCTGCTCGAGCGGAATGTTTACCGAGCCTGGAATGTGTCCGCGTTCGAACTCGGCCTCGGTACGCACGTCGAGGATCAGCGCGCCGGTTTCCTCGAGCTCCTCCCAGCGGGCCAGCGCCAGGTCTCCGCGCATGCGGTTGGCGGCGATCATCCCGGCAATGTTGACCGGGTCTTTGGCTGCTCCAAACTGCGGCGCGTAGCACAGCTCGGCTTCTTCGAGGTCGAAGACACTGGCGCCCATTTGAATCGCCATCGCAATGACGTCGACGCGCCGTTCGGCTCCTTCCTCACCGACAGCCTGTGCGCCGAGCACGCGCCCGTCGTCGGTCGAAAACAGTAGCTTCATGTGGATCGGCTTGGCGCCGGGGAAGTAGCCGGCATGGCTGCCCGGGTGCAGGTAGACCTTCTCGTAGGCCGTGATCCCCGCCCGCTCGAGGCTTTTCTCGCTTGCTCCGGTCATGGCCACCGTCAGGCCGAACACACCGCACACGGCGGTTGCCTGGACCCCTCGGAACGTCGACTCGCCCGCCGGGGATCGGCACATCCCGAGTTCCCGCAGCACGTTGGCGGCGGCGATCCGGCCCTGGCGGTTGGCCGGCCCGGCCAGGGGCAACGGTCCGACCGCGCCGGTGACGACGTCGGTTACTTCGACGGCGTCGCCGACGGCCCAGATGCGCTCGTCGCTCGTCCGCATGTGCTCGTCGACCTCGATCCCGCCGCGGGGGCCGATGGCAAGCCCCGCCTGCTCGGCGAGCGCGGTCTCAGGGCGCACGCCGATCGCGAGGATCGCCAGATCGGCCGCCATCCGGTCTCCACCGCCCGAGCGCACGATCAGCCGGCCGTCGGGACCGCGCTCGAACGCCTCGACTCCGCTTGCCAGCCGGAGTCGCACGCCGTTGGCGCGAAGGTGGCGCTCGATGAAGCGGGCCATTTCGCGGTCGATAGGAGGCAGGACTTGATCGGCGAGCTCGATGATCGTGACTTCGAGTCCGCGCCGCGCGAGGTTTTCCGCCATCTCCAGGCCGATGAAGCCTGCGCCGACGACGACGGCGCTGCTCGCTCCCTCGACTGCTTCCCGGATCCTGCGGCTGTCGGGAATCGTCCGCACGACGAAGATTCCGGGCAGGTCGATGCCTTCGATCGGCGGGCGGACGGCGCGGGCTCCTGGGGCCAAGACGAGGGCGTCGTAGGTTTCGGTCCCCGTGCGGCCGGTTTCGAGTTCTTCGAACTCGATGACGCGCCGCTGCGGATCGATCGCCGTCACCTCGGTCTGCGTTCGGACTTCGATGTTGAATCGTTTCTTGAACAGCTCGGGCGTCGCGACGAGCAGCTTGCTCTCGTCGGCGATGACGTCGCCGACGTAGTACGGTAGGCCGCAGTTGGCGAACGATACGAAGGGCCCGCGGTCGAACAAGATGATCTCGCAGCGCTCGCAGAGCCTGCGTGCACGCGCTGCGCACGACGCGCCGCCGGCGACGCCGCCTACGATGAGAATTCGTTTTGCATCGTTTGCCATGTGATTGCTCCTCCGTCGGCCGGCATCTAGTGCGCAGACCGGATGTCGTCGCGCGGGTACCGATCGTCACCGCACGCCTTGCGGCCGCTGCCGGACGTACCGGTCGTTGCTGCACGCTCACCGGCCTTTGCCGCGCGTATCAGCGTGGAAGCCCGGTGGCGCCACTCATTGCCGCGTGCGCGCGCCGTTCGCACACGCCTGCCGGCCGTTGCGCCCGTGCGGGCTTTTACCGGACACGTCCGTGCCACTGCGCTACGCGCGGGTCGGCCGGCTGGGTACCGATCGATGTGGCAGGCGCTGGCCGGCCGGCTGGGCACCGATCGATGTTGCAGGCGCTGGCCGGCCGCGTACCGGTCGTCGCTGCACGCGCAGCGGTCATTGCCGCACGCCTACAGCGAACGCCGGAATCTGGCAACGGGTCGCACTTCCGAGCGGCACCGGCACCCGCCGCGATGCGTGGACGCGGGCGTGCATCCTGGCGCGAAAAGGCGGCGGCGGGTGCAACAAGTAGGAAAGAGTGCCCGTGCCCGACTGCCGGCGCAGCCTCTACGAAGCCCGATCGGCATTTCTCGGCGCCGCGGCGTGCCGCGGTGCTAGACTGAGAAGGTGGATCTCGATGCCAGCATCGGCCGCACCCGCGCAGGGAGCGGCGATCCCGGACCACCAGCGGCCGTGCTCGTCCGCGCGTTCCTCGTCTGGGCGTTTGTTGCCGCCGGCGTGTTCGTCTACGAGAGCGAGTTCGCCCGCCACGCGGTCGAGGTGCCGGCCACCGTCACCCGCGTCGACGTCGTGCGGGCAGGACGGGGCCGGAACGGCCTGGTCACTACGCACTACCGCGCCGGCGGGCGCGACCGCGTGACGCAATTTCGGCTGTGGTGGGGGTGGACCCGGTATCGGCCGGGAACTCCTGCGACGGTCTTGGTTTCGGACGCGATGGTCCCACACGTCGCCCTCGACGATCCACTGTACCTTCATCGCTGGAGCATCATGACCGGAGCCGGTCTGTTGATGACGCTGGCCATGTTGCCGGTGGTTCGATGGCGGATGCGGCATTCTCAGGCTCGCCGAGCGTCCGCTCCGCCCGGGTTCGATTAGCGGCCCGCAGGGGCGTTGCCGCAAACACGAGCATACGAAGCGCTCTGCGGTCGGCCTGCTACTCGGGATCCGTGCCGGACGAGCGCCCGGGGTGCGTGGCGTCGCCCGGCGATCCGCGCTAGGTTCAAGCGTTTCTTTCTTCCCCGGCGCAGGCCCCATGAAGGGGCGCTGCCTGCCGGCGATCGGGTGAACGGCGGCGCCTCGCAGGTCTCGTGAAGCAGACGTCGAGGTGACCGGCGGGCGTCCGTGGCCGGGCGGGCGATGCTCTGCGGTCCGGCACCGGCATGCAACGAGGAGCGAATACGATGAGCAACGACAATCGCGGCGGTGACACTCGCGGCCTCAACCGGCGAAGCAAGACGATCACGGACGGAGACAGCAGGGCGCCCAACCGCGCCATGCTGCGCGCCGTAGGATTCGGTGATGAGGACTTCGGCAAGCCGATCATCGGTCTTGCCAATGGACACAGTAACATCACGCCGTGCAATGCCGGGATCGGCGAGCTCGCTGGTGTCGCCGATCGGGCGATTCGCGAGGCGGGCGGCATGCCGCAGGTGTTCGGAACGATCACCGTCAGCGACGGCATCTCGATGGGCACCGAAGGGATGAAGGCGTCGCTCGTCAGCCGCGAGGTGATCGCCGACTCGATCGAGACCGTGTGTCGCGGCCAGCTCATGGACGGTCTGCTCGCCATCGGCGGCTGCGACAAGAACATGCCGGGAGCGCTGATCGCCATGGCGCGGCTCGATATTCCTTCGATCTTCGTTTACGGCGGCACGATCAAACCCGGGCGCTTCGCCGGCAAGGACTTGACCATCGTCAGCGCGTTCGAGGCGGTCGGCGAGTACGGAGCCGGCCGAATCTCGCGCGAAGAGTTCACCGAGATCGAAAAGCACGCATGTCCTGGCAACGGGGCGTGCGGCGGCATGTATACCGCCAATACGATGAGCAGCGCGATCGAGACGATGGGAATGAGTCTGCCGTACTCTTCGACGATGGCCGCCGAGGACGCCGAGAAGGCCGAGAGCACGGCCGAGAGCGGGCGGGCGCTGCTTGCGCTGATTCGCGACGACATCCGGCCGAGCGCGATCCTCACGAAAAAGGCCTTCGAGAACGCGATCAGCGTGGTGATGGCCGTTGGCGGATCGACGAATGCGGTCCTGCACTTACTCGCGATCGCGCATGCAGCCGGCGTCGATCTTTCGCTTGCGGATTTCGAACGGATCCGAGAGCGGGTGCCGGTCCTATGCGACCTCAAGCCGTCGGGCCGCTACGTGACCGTGGATCTGCACCGTGCCGGCGGCATTCCCCTCGTGATGAAAATGCTTCTCGAAGCCGGCTTGCTCCACGGGGACTGCTTGACGGTCACGGGAAAGACCGTGGCCGAGAATCTCGAGCACGTGCCGGCGCGGCCGCCCGAGGGTCAGGACGTCGTCCGCCCGATCGAGGATCCCCTGTATCCCCAGGGGCACCTGGCCATCCTGCGCGGCAACCTCGCCCCCGAGGGAGCGGTTGCCAAGGTCAGCGGGATCACCTCGCGGACGATCACCGGGCCGGCGCGGGTGTTCGACTGTGAGGAACAGTGTCTCGAGGCGATCCTCAACGACCAGATCCGCCCCGGCGACGTGATCGTGATCCGCTACGAAGGTCCCAAAGGTGGTCCCGGCATGCGCGAGATGCTCGCGCCGACCAGCGCGATCATCGGTAAGGGCCTCGGTGACAAGGTCGGCTTGATCACCGATGGACGTTTTTCGGGAGGGACGTACGGATTAGTCGTCGGACACGTGGCGCCGGAAGCGCAGGTCGGCGGGCCGATCGCCCTAGTCGAGGAAGGCGACTCGATTACGATCGATGCCGACGAGCGGGTGCTGCGCATCAACGTTGACGAGGCGACCCTCGAGCGCCGCCGCGCTGCGTGGAAGGCGCCCGAGCCCCG
>CAZQYE010000098.1:0-7610 GCA_964597375.1 uncultured Myxococcales bacterium | reverse complement strand
ACTCGGAGCGGCGGCCGACGAGGTCCTGCCTTTTCTGTCTTGTTTGATGCGCGTTGCCGACGAGGTGCCCGCCGCGGGCTCTTTCGTCGGACTCGAGGCGCAGGCGCTCGAGCGTGGTATCCGGCGGGCGATGCAGGCGATTCTCGAAGCGCGCCTGTCCCGCGGCGCGGCCGCCCTCGTGCTCGACGACGTGCATTGGGCCGATTCATCGAGCCTGTCGGCGGTTGCATCGCTACTGTCGATGGTCGAGCGCCGGCCGCTGGCCGTGGTGGTATCGGTGCGCAGCGGGGAAAACGCGCGCGCCGATCGATTCATCGAGGATGCCCGGCGAGCCTTGGGCCTTCGCTTTCATCACTTGCAGCTGCACGGGCTCGACGAGCGCGACGCGCTGGTACTGGCGCGCCGGCTGGCAGGCAGCGACCCGCTGCCTGCCGAGGTCGACCGGCTCGTGCGCGAGCGTGCCGACGGCAATCCGTTTTTCATCGAGGAAATCGCTCGGGCTGCAGCTTCGAGTGCGGCATCGGTCGAGACCATCGCCGGCGGAGACGTCGCCCGTCTGATCCTCTCGCGTGCCGAAAGGCTGCCGCAGACCGCCCGCGCGGTCCTCGATGCTGCCGCAGTCGCCGGCCGGCGTGTCCACCGCCGCGTTCTCGAGTCGATGATCGGCGGCGGTGCTGCGCTCGATGAGGCGCTCGAGTTGCTCGAGCGGCGGCATTTTCTCGAGCGGCGCGCTTCGCGCGAGACCTCCGCGCGCCGTGTTCTGAGCCTGCAGCCGGAACCGGTGTACGACTTCCGCCATGCGCTGGTTCAGACGGTGCTGCTCGAGGCGATCCCGCCGCGTCGCCGGCGCGAGCTGCACGCAGCCTGCGCGCGCGCCGTCGAAGAAGCGTTCCCGCAGCGACGGCGGGACTTCCACGGGCTGCTCGCCTACCAGTACGTGCATGCCGGGGAACTCGGTCGCGCCCGCGAACACCTCATGGCTGCCGGAGAAATCGCCGCCGGCTCGGCGGCGTCGGCCGAGGCCCTCGAGTTCTTCGAACAGGCCGCCGCCTTGTACCGCGCGAGCGCAGGAGCGGGCAAGGACCGCGACTTCGAGCTTCGCTTGCACCGCAACCTTGGGCTGGCGCTGCTCGGCGCCGGGCGGCTCGGAGAGAGTATCGAGCACTTCGACGCAGCTCTTCGGTTGCTCGGCGAGCACAAGCCGAAGTCTTCGCTGGGGATGGCGCTTGCCGCTTGTCGGCATCTCTTCTCGATCGTCGTGAGCCTGTACAGCGGGCAACTGGGCCGAACGCAGGAGCCGGCTTCCGGCGAGGAGCGCTTGCGTTTCGAGCTGATGTACAACCGGTGCCGCGCGCAGAACATCGTCGACGACGAGCGCCGGGCATTCGACAACCTGGCCGCGATTCGTCACGTCGGGCGCCTCGACTGCGCGAGCGTCGAGAACGCGACCGGCATCCTGGCGGCGGCCGGTGCGTTCTTTGCGTTCGCCGGATACTCGTTCGACCCGAGCCACCGTTTTCTGAAGATCGCGCGCCGCCTGGCCGAGCAGGGGACCGATCGTGATCGTTTCTTGTACGGGACGATGGCGTTCGTCGTACGTTACCTCGAGGGTGACTGGTCCCGCCAGCACGATCTTCCAGCCGATCTGGTCGAACGCGGCATTCGAATGGGGTTGTTCTGGGATGCCGACGTGTATCTCGGCATGGTCGCCGAGCGTGCCGTACTCCAGGGCGATTACGCCGAAGCGCGACGCGTGCTCGAGCAGATTTCGCGGCTGCGCCGGGACTGGGGGTATGAGTTCTCGCGTTCGAACGAGCTGGCCATCGAGGCGTACCTGCGGCTGGCCCAGCGGCGTGTGGACGGGGCGCGGGTAGCGGCCGAGCGCTGGTACGACCTGCGAAGCGAAGCCCCGATGCGCCTGTTGGCGCTGGCGGTGCAGGCGCGGATCGAAGTCGTAGCCGGCAACCTGGCCGCCGCCGAGCAGTTGCTCGACCGGGCGCGCCCCCTCCTGCGCGGCCGGATCTATCCGTATTACGCCGGAATGTACTACACGGCCCGTTTGGCGCTCGACTTGGCGTATGTCGATCGCGCTGCGCTGCGCGGGAGCGTTCCCGCGCATCTTCTGCGCCGTGCAAAACGCAGCCGCCGCAAGGCGCTGGCGAATTCGCGCCGCGTGGCGCGCGACCGTGCCGAGACCCTGCGCCTGGCGGCGACTCTCGACTGGCGTCTTGGGCGCTGGGAGGAGGCGGTCAAAGGATGGCAACGGGCGGCCGAGGAGTGCCGCCGGCTCGGTGTCGTGGCCGAGTTGGCGCGGGTGCTTGCCGAGCAAGGCGAGGCGATCGCGGGGGCTGGGCCGGCCGCCGCGGGTGCGGTCGGCGTGGATCCGCGCGCGTGTCTCGAGCAGGCGGCCGCGCTGTTCGAACGCATTGGGAACGAAGTGGAGCTTGCTCGCGTACGTACCGTCGTCGAGCGGCGCCTGAGGGCGGCGTAACGATGCCGGACGGACAGGAGCGAGGTGGACGGAGGGGTTAGCCGTGGCAAGAATCCTGGTCATCGACGACGACGAAGCGTCGCGGGCGGTCATCGAGGAAATCCTCGCCCGCAAAGGGCACGAGGTGACGCTCGCCGGTGGCGGGCGCGCTGGTCTGGCCGAGGCACGCCGGCAGCGTTTCGACTTGGTGCTCGTGGACATCATCATGCCGGACATCGACGGCATGGAGACGATCACCGAGCTGCGTGAAATGTCCGACGCCCTGCCGATCATCGCCATGTCGGGCAGCAGCCCGAACTCTGCGGGGTACCTCGAGACGGCCAAGGTCCTGGGCGCCGACGCGGCGCTGGCCAAGCCGTTCACCAAGAGCGAGCTCGAAGATGCCGTTGCGGCGATGCTTGCGGTCGAGCAACGGGCCCGCGGGTCGCTCTAGCCTCGAGCCGGGCGCAACTTGCGCGGCACCTTCCCGCGCGTATCCTGTCGCCGGCACCGCGCGCAGCGGTGTCGCGGAGGAGCGTCGCGATGTTTCGCTACAAGTACGAACGACTTTCCGCCCAAGACTATTCGTTCCTGCTTCTAGAGACGCCCACGGTCGGCATGCACGTAGCCGCCACGGCGATCTACGAGGCCGGCCCCTTGGAAAAGCCAGACGGCGGCATCGACATCGATCGCATCAAGAGTGGTGTGCGGGGCGTACTGCATTTGATTCCCCGTTACCGGCAGAAACTCCGGTGGATTCCGTACACGTCGCAGCCGGTATGGGTCGACGATCGACACTTCGACATCGATTACCACGTGCGCCACACCGCACTCCCCAAGCCGGGCTCGGACGAGCAACTCAAGAAGCTCGCCAGCCGCATCATGGCGCAGCACCTCGACCGTTCGCGGCCGCTGTGGGAGCTGTGGGTGGTCGAAGGGCTCAGCGATCATCGGTTCGCGATCATCAGTAAGATTCACCACTGCATGGTGGACGGGAGCGCAGCGGTCGATTTGGCGACGGTTCTGATGTCCGTGACGCCCGACTACGAGCCCGCCAAGGTCCACCAGTTCATTCCGCGTCCTTCTCCGGCGTCGATCGAGCTGCTGCGCGACGAGATCTTGCGCCGCCTCGCGATGCCGGTGACGGCGGCGCGCAAGCTGTGGAGCTTCACGCGTGAAGTCCCGGACGTGCGCGAGGAAGTCGCCAAGAGAGTACGGGCGGTGGGGGAGCTGCTCGGCTATGCCGTACGCTCGGCTTCGCGGACGCCGCTGAACGGCCGCCTGGGGCCGCATCGGCGGTTCGACTGGTTGGAGATGCCGCTCGAAGAGTTGCGTGCCGTCCGGCGAGTCTACGGGTGCACGCTCAACGACCTCGTGCTTGCGACGGTGGCCGGCGCCGTGCGCGCCTATCTCGAGCGCCGCTGGATGAATCCCGAGGAGGTCGACTTCCGCGTGTCCGCTCCGGTGAGCGTCCGGGACGAGGGCGACCGCGGTCGGATGGGGAACAAGGTGTCGAGCTGGATTCTGCGCTTGCCGGTTGGCGAGCCGGATCCCGTCAAGCGGCTCGAGACGATTCGGGCCGCGACCGAAGAGCTGAAGCGTTCGGAGAAAGCGCTCGGTGTGCAGATGCTCATGGCGGCCGCCGAGTGGGCTCCCGCGAAACTGCTGTCGCTCGGGTCACGCGCCACGCGGGGACCGATCAACATGATCGTCACGAACGTGCCCGGCCCACAGATTCCCCTGTACATGCTCGGTGCACGCCTGCGTAAGATGATCCCGCAGGTACCGCTCCTCGAGAACACCGGGCTCGGAATCGCGCTGTTCAGCTACGACGGGACGGTGTTCTGGGGGCTGATCGCCGATCCCGGCCTGGTGCCCGACTTGCCCGAGTTCGTGCGCATGATCGGCGACTCGTTTGCCGAGCTTCGGGTGCGGGCCGGCGTGCTGCCGGCCGGTCACGGTGCGCGGCCGAGCAACGGTGGCGCGGCTGCGACCGAGGCGGCCCGAGGAAACGGCGAGCAGTCAGTGCTCGTCGTCGAGTAAGTCCGCGAAGAAGTCGTTCCCCTTGTCGTCGATCAGAATGAACGCGGGGAAGTTTTCGACCTCGATCCGGTAGATCGCTTCCATTCCGAGCTCGGGATACTCGACGAGTTCGACCTTCTTGATGTGGTCGCGCGCGAGAATCGCCGCCGGGCCGCCGATCGACCCGAGGTAAAAGCCGCCGTGCTTCTTGCACGCTTCGGTCACCTGCCGACTTCGATTGCCCTTGGCGATCATCACCAGCGAGCCGCCGGCGGCTTGGAACTGATCCACGTACGGATCCATGCGGCCGGCGGTGGTCGGTCCGAACGAGCCGGAGGGCATGCCCTCGGGGGTCTTCGCCGGGCCCGCATAGTAGATGGGATGGTTTTTGAAGTAATCGGGCATCGGTTCGCCGCGGTCGAGACGCTCTTTGATCCGGGCATGGGCGATGTCGCGGGCGACGATGATCGGGCCGGTAAGCGCCAGGCGGGTCTTGATCGGGTGCTTGCTCAGCTCGGCCCGGATTTCGTCCATCGGCCGGTTGAGGTCGATGTGAACGACGCCCCGGTCGTCCTTGCCCCGGTAGCGGTCGGGAATGAACCGGCCGGGATTGCGCTCGAGTTCTTCGATCCAAATGCCGTCACGGTTGATCTTCGCCTTGGCGTTGCGGTGGGCCGAGCACGAAACGCCCAACCCAACCGGACACGAGGCTCCGTGGCGGGGAAGACGGATCACACGCACATCGAGCGCGAAGTACTTTCCGCCGAACTGAGCGCCGATGCCGGTCTTCTGGGCGTCTTCGAGCAGGCGCGCCTCGAGCTCGGGATCCCGGAATGCCTGGCCGGCCTCGCTGCCGTGGGTCGGGAGTGTGTCGAGATACCCGGTCGTTGCGAGTTTGACCGTCTTCAGGCACGCCTCGGCCGACGTCCCTCCGATGACGACACCGATGTGGTAGGGGGGACACGCCGCCGTACCGAGGGTCTTCATCTTGGCGACGAGGAACTGTTCGAGACGCTCGGGTGTGAGCAGTGCTTTGGTCTCCTGGTACAGGAACATCTTGTTCGCCGAGCCTCCGCCCTTGGCAACGAACAGAAACGAGTACTCCATGCCTTCGGTCGCATAGATGTCGATCTGTGCGGGAAGGTTGTTGCCGGAGTTCTTCTCCTCGAACATCGAAAGGGGCACCGTCTGCGAATAACGCAGGTTTTCCTTGGTATAGGTGTCCCGCACGCCGAGTGTGATTTGCTCGGCGTCCCCACCGCCGGTCCACACGCGGTCGCCTTTCTTTGCGATGACGGTCGCCGTTCCCGTATCCTGGCATAGCGGCAGTACCCCGCCGGCCGCGACCTCGGCGTTCTTGAGCATGGCCAGGGCCACACCGCGGTCGTTGTCGCTCGCTTCGGGGTCGTCGAGCACGGCGGCAACTTGCGCTAGGTGCTCCGAACGCAGGTAGAACGACGCGTCCCGCAGGCCTTCGCGAGTGATCAAACGCAGCGCCTCGGGCTCGACCTTGAGGATCTCTTGGCCGTCGAACGTGGCGATGGACACGTGGTCCTTGGACACGAGACGGTAACGAGTCTTGTCCTCTCCGAGGGGAAACAGGTTGGCGTAGTCGGCAACTTCGGTCATCGCTTCGGTCTCTCCTCTCCGGCCCGAACCCTTGGCGCAGGGCCCGGCTCCGGTTCTTCTTGTCGCCGCGCGGGCGGCGGCGCGGCCGGCGAGCGCCACCACAAATGGCACCATTCGGTGGATCAATCCAGCGAGCGCTGGAACGAGCGCAGCGCTCGTGGTTTTCTTGAGCCATGAGCGTACGGTTGCTTGCCTCGGTGCTGGGCTGTCTCGTCGTGTCTGCGGTGATCGGTGCCTGCAGCCGGCCCCTGCCGGAAGCGGGAACGCCGCAGGCCGAACTCTATAAGAGTCGCTGCGGCGGCTGCCACCGGCCGTTCCATCCGGGAACGATGACCGCGGCGATGTGGAAGTACCAGGTCGAACGTGCCGAGCGGTCGCGAATGGTAAAAGCGGGGCAGCACCTGACCCCCGAAGAATACCGTCAGATCCTCGAATACCTGACGCGCAACGCCGGTAAGAGCTGAGAAGAACTCAAGCGAGATGAGCGAGAAGAAAGCGCCGAGGCCGTACACGCCGGCCGAAGAGAAATTCGGCAACATCGTCATCAAGTGGATGTCGCGGGCGAACACGTGGATCTACCGCGCCACGAAGGGCCGGGTATGGGGCAAGTGGCTGCATGGCGCGCCGGTCATGCTGCTCACGACGATCGGGCGCAAGAGCGGACAGCCGCGGACGGTCCCTTTGCTGTACCTCCGCGACGGGGACGACATCGTGTGCGTGGCTTCCAAGGGGGGCATGTCGAAACATCCCCTGTGGTACCGCAACCTCGAGGCGAATCCGGACTGCGAAGTCGAGATCGGTGGCGAGCGCATGTCGATGCGGGCGCGCCGCGCCAGCGACGAGGAGAAAGCGGCGCTTTGGCCCCGGCTGGTCGCGATGTACAAGGACTTCGACGACTACCAGGCCCGTACCGAGCGCAATATTCCGGTTCTCATCCTGTCCCCCCGGACCTGAACCGACCGGTTCCTTTTGCTCCGCGCCCGCCTGCTCCCAACCGGGGTCCTTGACAAGAGCGGGTCGGGTTCGATAGGCGTGAGCCCTCGGGGAAGCGAGCGTACCGGGCTACGGGGCGCCCGCGCTCGCGGGAGGGCACGCGTTGAGCGTATACCTGATCGTTGGAATCGTCCTGTTCCTCGTCGCCGTGGGAGAGTCCCTCGTGCTACTCCGGCGCGTGCCGGACTGGCGCATGTGGTTTCCGCCGGCGGTTCTCGGGTTCGGCGCCGTGGCGCTCGCGGCCAGGCTCGTTCAGCATGCAGCGCGCGTCGGCTGGCACCCGGTGTTCCCGGCGGCCGATCTTCCCGATTTGATTCTCGGAATCCTGGCGGTCGTCGCCGTTCGCTCGCTCGAAGGAATGGCTCGAGAGCGTCGCAGGGTACAGAGCGAGCTGGCGCGGGCCCACGACGAACTTGAGCGGCGGGTCGAAGAGCGCACCCGCGAGCTCGCCGAGAGCCAGGCCAGGTTTCGCCAGCTCGCCGAGAACATTCGGGAG
>CAZQYE010000097.1:0-7646 GCA_964597375.1 uncultured Myxococcales bacterium | reverse complement strand
AGCGCGAGGACGGGGAACTGACGTTCGGCTTGTTGTCTAGGGTGTCGCCGACGGGGCGGTACGTGGTCAGCACCGTAAAGGACCGCTCCGTGTTCGTCGCGATCGACGACATTACGTTCTCGCAGCTTTTCTTTCCGATCAAAGGGATCCTGGTCATCTACGACCGCGAGACGAAAACGTTTTCGGCGCTTCCGGGTGCCGACGATCCGCAGTACGTGCAGACCAATGCCGTATGGAGCCCGGACGGCAAGGAACTCGTATTCGCTCGTACGAAGGCGTACCTCACCTCGAAGATCAACCAGCAGAACTCGGTGCTGGTGGACGAAAAGGACGTGCCCGAGTTCATCGTCGACAAGAAACCGTTTCGCTACGACCTCTATCGGATACCGTTCAACGGCGGAAAGGGCGGAACGCCCGTGCCGATCGAAGGAGCGTCGGGCGACGGGAAGAGCAACTTCTTCCCAAAGTACTCGCCGGACGGCAAGTGGATCGTCTTCTGCAAAGCCAACAGCTACATGCTCCTGCAGCCGGACAGTGAGCTCTACATCATCCCCGCCAAGGGCGGTAAGGCTCGGAGGCTTCGCTACAACACGCCTCGCATGAACTCCTGGCACAGTTGGTCCTCGAACAGTAGGTGGCTGGTATTCTCGTCCAAGGTGAACACGCCGTTCACGCAACTGTTTCTCACCCACATCGACGAGAACGGCAACGATAGCCCTCCGGTTCTTCTCGAGCGCTTCACCTCGCCGGACCGTGCCGCGAACATTCCCGAGTTCGTCAAGTTGCCGCCCGACGCGATCGTCGAGATCAAGGAGCAGTTCCTCGACGCGTACTCGTTCTACCGTGCCGGCATGGCGAACGAACGGACCGGGGACCACAAGGGGGCCGAACGCAACTACCGCCGCGGGCTCGAACTCGATCCCGACAACGTCGAGATTCATAACGCGCTGGGATGGACCCTGTTTCAGGAAGGACGAACCGAGGAGGCGGTCGAGGAGTACGAGCGCGCGCTGGCGGTCGATCCGAACTACGTGAAATCGCACAACAACATTGCGCTGGCGCTGGTCGAGCTGGGCCGGCTCGAGGAAGCGGCCGATCATTACCGTAAGTCCGTCGAGCTCGATCCCGATCAGCCGGAGATCTACAGTGACATCGGGTTCATCGAAGGCCAGCTCGGCCGCCCGGACAAGGCGCTGGCCTATTACCGCAAGGCACTCGAACGCGATCCGAAATGCGCCTCGGCACACTTCAACCTAGCGGTGGTCGCTCTCGGCGAAGGCCGGCTCGACGAAGCGGAGTCGCACTACCGGACGGCCCTGGAAACTCGGCCGGACGCGGCCACACACAACGGGCTTGCGTTCACCCTGCTGCGAAAAGGCCGGCTCGACGAAGCCGCGGCCGAGTTCCGCCGGGCGCTCGAAATCGATCCCAAGTACGTACCCGCGTACAACAACCTGGCTGGAGTGCTCGAAAAACAGGGCAAGCTCGAAGAGGCGGCAGACACCCTGAGGCGCTCGCTCAAGGAACGCGAGAGTCCCACGGTACACAACCGTCTTGGGCTGCTGCTCGTTCGGCTCGGGCGGCCGCGGGAGGCGGCCGAGGAGTTTCGGGCCGCTCTTGCGCTCAACCCGGCCTATGAGGAAGCTCGCCGCAATCTCGAAGCACTCGCCGTGGCTTCGCCTTGATTAGCCCCGGCGTTTCCGAATCGTCCGGGCTCGGCCGGGCCGTGGCGGGTCTCCCGTCTCTCTAAGTCGCGAGAAGCAAGCGCTGCCGCTCGGCCGGAGTGCGCCGGCCGGCGCATATCCCCGCGTTCGGCCGCGGGCCACCGATGTCCGCCCGGACGGTCCGCCGCAGAGCGACCCCGGCGCGCGGTTACCCGCCGCGGGACCCCCCGCGTAGGGGGTAATGCCCGCCCGCCGCTGGGAGCGTCGGCCGGGTCTCGAGGGACTCAGGTTGTCCCCCTATTGCGGGGGCAGCGCAGCGCCTGTCTTGCCGCATTCGTCCCTGGCGTTGGCACCGGCCGAAATTCGCTACCTGCACACCGTTGCTTGCCGCGCGTCTGTGCCCCCATACTGAGAAACCGCCCGTCAAGGGAGTTTTTGGGGTGGACTTAGCGCCGGAGAGCCGGCTATAGATCAAGTGGCTCCGCGCCTGTCGGCCCCCCGGTCGAGGGGCGAGTGTTTGGCAAAACAGGCACTGAGGACGATCGCTTGGCTTTGAGACGCCAGCGGAGGAAAGGCTCGTGAGATCGATTTCAATCAGGTTTGGTTGCGCTGCGGTCGCGCTGGCATGGGTGGTTTCGTGGGCGCCGGTGGCGCACGGGTACCCCATGTACGACGACGGGGCCGGCAACGGCTGCGTGCAATGCCACGTCGACTTCCAGGGTGGCCCTACACAGATTCTCCACGCCGTGCATACCCTCGTATTCGGGATTACCGAGTGCAACCTCTGCCATCCCAACGGGCCGGGAAGCAAACCCGTGAGGACCTACACGAGCGGGCCGGGAGGGGGCTACGGCTGCGCCGGCTGTCACGGCCGTGACTACGGCGAGATTTCACCGAACAGCGGTCAGCCCAAGGCGACCGGTTACGGATTGCGGCAGGTACACTTCAACAACGGTGTGACGGTGTGCTCGATCTGCCACCAGCCGGGCGCGCTCGGTCACTCAAACCCGTTCCCGCCGATCCTTCCGGAAAACGTCAAGCCGCCGTATTACGCGCTCAAGCTGACGGCGAATCTGCGTAATCCCTGCGACAGCGTGCAGGAGGACACCGGCTACGATGCCGATGCACTCGGTCTCGACAACGACGGCGACGGTGCGGCGGACTGGCCGGCCGATACCGACTGCGCAATGCCGACGACCACGACGACCAGCACGACGACCACGACGACCCTGCCGGCGGTGGGTTGTGGTGCTGCTCCGGCAGTGGGTTGCGTCGCACCGGCAAAAGGAAGCCTTCTGGTTCTCGAAAAGAAGGCCGGCAAGGAAAAGGTCAAGTTTACCCTGAAGAAGCTGCAATCGGCGGTCCTGCAGAGCCAGTACGGCGATCCGGCGACGGGATCGACGAGTTACGCGGTCTGCATCTACGACGACCTCGATCAACTGGTCGGCGAGCTCTCGGTGGCGCGGGCCGGTGCGTTGTGCGGCTCCCCGCCTGCGCCCTGCTGGGTTGCGGTCAAGACCAAGGGATACAAGTACAAGGATAAGAACGCCGCCGCGGACGGTATGCTCAAGATGGTGCTCATGGGCGGCGATCCCGGCAAGGGCAAGGCGATTGGGCTCGCAAAGAACAACTCGTCGAAAGGGCAGAACCAAATGCCTACGGGAATCGCGCCGCTGCTCCAGAATAACACGCACGCGACGGTGCAACTGATTACGAGTGATGCCGACTGCTTCGGCGTGACCGTAACGAACGTGAAGAAGGCCGACGGGGCCATCTTCAAAGCGCTCGGGCCGTAAGGCCTGCGGCTCCGGGCGCTTGTCGAGAGTCTATGGGCTTTGCCGCAAAACAAACCAACGGGTTCCTCGGGTGACCGAGGACGAAGGGGGATAGGAGATGCAAAAAGGACGCTTCATTACCGGTTTTGTCTTGGGAGCGCTGCTGTGTGGAGCGGCCGTTACGTTCGCCGTGATCGGGAACTACACGCCCAAGCCCGACGGTGACTGGATTCGCGACACGAACAACTACGTTCCAGGGACGGACGACCAGATCAACGTGCTTGCGGATATTCAGCCGGGGGGTGGCGTACTGATGATGGAGGTCGGTCTGCGGGTCAACGCCTTGTACTTCGCGGGTAAGAAGAAAAACTGGGACTTCGCCGCGTACGAGATGCATGAGCTTGAGGAAGCGCTGGAGAAGCTCGAGATCACGCGGCCTGCGATGGCGAGTTATATTTCGTCGTTTTTGGCCGGTCCTGAGGTTGCGGCCGTTGACGCGGCGATCACTGCGCAGGACAAGACGGCGTTCAAGACAGCAATCAAGAATTTGACGACGGCTTGCGTCGCCTGTCACACGACGTTTGGTAAGCCGTTTCTTACGATCAAGCTCGGCAAGTCCGCGATTCCCGTCAAATAGTACGCTCGTCTTACGCTGCCGCGGCGCCCCTCGTAGGTGCCGCGGCAGCGGATGTATGTCTCCTCGGCCGCGCGGGCTCTTTACGGAGCGAGAAAGCCGATCGGCGTATAGGCGACGTAGTTGCGCCCGTTTTCATCGACGTCGGGTGTCGCCGGCAAAATCGCGCCGGCACCGGGACCGATGTCGGCTGGGGCGACGTTGAGCCAGCGCTCGAGGATCGTTCCCCACACGTCGCGGAAGTCGTGCGTCATACGCAGGTCGTCTTCGTTGGCGGCGCCCGGGTTGTCGAGCTGGGGATAGGCTCCGTACTGCCCGCCCGTGACGGCAGCGCCGGCTACGAACAGAGGCGCGCTGGTACCGTGGTCGGTTCCCGCACTACTCGCCGACGTAGCGTTCTGTCGGATGGTTCGCCCGAACTCCGACAGCGTAACGATCAACACTTGGTTGGACAGGTTACCGGTCTGATATCCCGAGTAGCCGCCGGGGAGCGAGATCGTCTGGTTCATCTCGCCGAAGAATGCCGCAATCGCCTCGCTCACCTGGTACAAGAGCGCCGAGTGAAACAGGCCCTGTTCCTGGCTCGAGTGCGTGTCGAACCCGCCCGTGTGCACGTGGAAGAACCGCGCCCCGACGTCCGCGCGGATCGTCGCGGCGACGTGGCGCAGATCCCGGACTAGTCTGAGCCCGCCGACCGCCGGGTTTTGTTCGGGATTGAGCGGGGAGGCATACACGAGGGAATTGTTGCGCCGGTACTTGCCGCCCGAGTCGAGCATGAGTGCTTCGACCTTGGCCGCATTGGCCAATCCTTTCCCAGGAAGGTAGTACTGCCCAATCGTGTCCACCGTAGCGGCTCCGGTGTCGCCGATCTTCACGGCTTCGGGAGTAGCGAGTGGGTCGCGAAGTCCGCTTTGCTGATAAAGCTGCCGGAACTTGTCCTTCTTGAGCGCCGATTCGCCCTCTGCCGGGAAATCGAGTTCCGAGAGTCGCTTGAACGCGAGCAGGCTCGTCGAGGTCGGCGTGAACATCGGACTGAGCTGGCTGCCGAGCATGACCGCCGGGACGTCGGTCGGAAGAAAGCCGGCGTAATCTAGGTATTTGCCGAACCACCCGAGGCCGGCCGTTCCGAGAGGATCGGCCGTGTACCAAATCGCCTCGCTGCGAAAGTGTGATCGGTTCGCGAAGGGATAGTGAACGCCGTTGACGACGGCGACGTGGCCTTGCTGATAGAGTCCGTGCAGTGCAAGCATCGCCGGATGCAGCGCGTACTCCGAGCCGTCGTCGTTCAGGCCGATCGATAGCGGCGAGGACACGGCGAGTCCGGCGTTCTGCCACGGCTGCAGGCCGGAGGCCGTGTCCGGCAACTGAAGCGTCGGTCGAAACTGTTCGTACAGACTCCGCTGTGTGCCGTTGAGCGGATAGACGGTGTTGATGCCGTCGTTCCCGCCGCTCAGTTGGATGAATACGACGATCGCGTTGCCCGGACCGGCGGCCCAACCGACGTTGGTTCCCGGCAGCCACTCGAGGTAGGGCGCGGCGGCGACTGCGGCTGCGCCGGCGGCGCTGCGCTTTAGAAACTGGCGGCGGGTCAGCTTGCGTGCCATGGGACTCCTCAGAAGACCTGCATTTCGGCGGTTTGAAGGGCCAGCGCAACGAGTCCGCGTACTTTGATACGGGCATCGTCGGTATCGTCGCGCGAAAGATCGAGACTCACGCGGGCGCCGTCGTCGGTCACGTAGGCGAGCAGGATGTCTTTTTGCGCTTGCCCGAGTGCAAGAGGCCCTTGGTCGAGTCCGAGCTGTGCGATGACCGCGTCGACCACGGCGACGGGATCGGCCGCCGATTCGCCGAGTGGTAGTCCCTCGATTCGTTTGAGCCGGAGCTTGCCCGAGCCGCGTTCGGTTGCGGCCATGTCCTTGGCCAGAGCCAGCCGTTCGAGCAGCGTGCCGCTGTTGATCCACGACAAGCCGCCCGGCCAGCCGGCGACGTTGGGCGGAAGGAACAGATTCATCCCCATGCGCTCGAGCCGCTCGCTGAGTTCGTCGTCCGAGGTGCCCAGCGACTTGGCGTTGTGGCGTATGCGCAGCGCCTTCATGGCGCCGACGACGTAGTCTACGGGGTTCTTGACCGCGCGACTCTTGGCGAGGTCGCTGTAGAAGGCATCGTGTGTCCACATCGAACGAAGCAGCGGCGCGACCTCGAAGCTCGCCGAGGCGAACTCGGCGGCGAAGGTTGCGAGCAGCGACCGCAGGCCGGCCACCGGCGGCGGGTAGGCATAGAACGACCAGAGCTTGCGGGCGACGAACATGCCGACTTGGTTGTTGCCGAGTGCGTCCGTGCGCGAGAAGATCGTCTCGAGCACATCATCGGGTGTGCCGGCCACTCCCTCGTCGATGCGATAGTTGTTGCTGGCCGTTCCGAACAGCACCATGGGGTCGGGCAAGCCGTCCCCGTTGTCGTCGTACTGGCCGCCGTCCCAGTCGAATGGGTTCCACACGCCTACCTCGCCGTCGATCGCGGTCCATCCGGTCAGCGCGCGCGACAGGTTGTGAACGTCGTCCTCGGTGTAGTTCGGACGGGTCGGGTCGTCCGTGCCGTCGTCGGCGAGCTCGAAGACGCCGAGCGTGAAGAGCTCCATCAACTCGCGGCCGAAGTTTTCGTTGGCGCTGACGTGGACGCCGTCGTTGCTGGCGACGTTGGTGATCCCGTCGAGGTAAAACAAGTTGGCGGGATCGCGGTTGAAGTCGCGGATCAACTGCTTGAAGTTGCCGGCCGCATTCAAACGAAACAGTCGATTCTGGAGCGACATCGTCCGCAGCTCCGGCTGCTTGTCGGCGCCGCTTACCAGGAACCCGTGCCAAAACAGCACCAGCTTTTCGCGCACGGCGTCGCGCGGCCGCCGGACTTTGATGAGCTGTTTGAGCCACCAGCGCTGTATTTTCCTCAGGCTGTCCGTGGACGTGTCCTTTTTGAGCGGCGGCCGTCGCTTGGACGGTTTGAAACTCAGCAGTTCGTCCACGGCGCTGTCTACGGACGAATGGTTCTCCAGGAACTTGGTGATCTCGGCCGGGGTGCCGCCGAAAGCGGCGCGACGGAGCAGGTGGGCGGCGTTCTCGTAGTTCCAAACGATAGCCATCGGCGTTTCCTATTGGTCCGTGCCTTCGACCCAGCCACTGGCCGGAGCCGGTCCTAATGCCGCGTCACCTAGAATCCACAGGCGGATGAGCTCGGTCAGGCTGGGATCGAGAGGCGGCCCCGAAAGCGGCATGCCTGGACCGTATCCCGCCGGCAGATCGAAGGTGACTTTCCGATAGAGAAAGCTTGCGACCGGATCACCGGGCACAATCCGCAAGAGGCCGTCGGCGGCGGCCGCTGCGTTGGTGGGAGTGACGCCTACGATTTGCGAGTAGGCGGCGTTGGGCAGAAGAATCAAAGAAGCGCTGGCGGTTTCCGAGTCGTGACATCCGGACAGGGCGCAGCGGGGGGCGAAGATCTGCTGGGCGATCCGATCGAACGTGCCCGAGTAGAGGTCGCGCGGCAGGTAGATCCGGTCGCCCTCCGGCCGGCAGATGA
>CAZQYE010000096.1:0-7712 GCA_964597375.1 uncultured Myxococcales bacterium | reverse complement strand
CGCCGCTGTCGGTCACGCCGTCCCCGCAGGCCGGCAGCACGCAGCTCGTCCGGCACGCATCGGGCGCCGTGTCCGAGTTCGCCGCCCCGTCATCGCACGCCTCGCCGCTGTCGGTCACGCCGTCCCCGCAGGCCGGCAGCACGCAGCTCGTCCGGCACGCATCGGGCGCCGTGTCCGAGTTCGCCGCCCCGTCATCGCACGCCTCGCCGCTGTCGGTCACGCCGTCCCCGCAGGCCGGCAGCACGCAGCTCGTCCGGCACGCATCGGGCGCCGTGTCCGAGTTCGCCGCCCCGTCATCGCACTCTTCGCCGGTCTGAACGATGCCATCACCGCAAAACGGCACCGTAGTGGTCGTCGTACTCGTCGTGCTAGTCGTCGTCGTGGTTCCATTGGAGCAAAACACACTGGTCGCCTGCACTTGTGGACGCGGAATGATCGGCGACAGATCGGGTGCCGAAGCATCGATAACGGTGACCGGAAAATCACTTGGCACCGGGTCGGCTCCAATCGGCGTGAACAAGCAATCGGCTACCGGTGTTGGACCCGTAAAGCCCGCGAGCGACAGGTACCCTGCGGAAACCGTCCTGGTCGCCTCGTCGTCGTTGAAACTGGCACTGGCCGTCGTGAGCGAAGTAGAGCACGCAACGCTCGTACCGCTGCCGTCGAAATCTCCAGCGGCGCCGGAATAATCGACATCGAACTGCAGGGCGCCGACGGAAACGGGATCTATCAGGTCGAACGCGACGACGCACGATCGCGGCCCTCCTGAGGAAAGTGTCGTCGACGTGGACGTCGTCGACGTAACCGTCGTAGTCGTCGAAGCGAGGGTCGTCGTCGTGCCCGGCACGGTCGTCGTCGTGGTCGGCCCCGAGCAGTTTACGCTCGACACACTCGCCGATGGCAGCGGCACGATCGGCATGAGGCTCGGATCCGAGGCATCGATCACGATCACCGAGAAGTCGCTGGTCGAGGGAATCACCGTCGCCGTCAGCGCGCAGGTCATCAGGTCGGTCGGGCCGGCGACTCCAAAGAAGTCAACGAATCCGGCACTAACGGTTCCGGCATCGTCGTCGTCGAACGTCCCAAGCGCGGTCGTCAGCGACGAGCAGGCAACGGCCGTTCCCGAACCGTCGATGGAAACCGTCGCGACGGGGTAGATCAGATCGAGCTGGAGCGCGGCGAACGTCACCGCGCTGTCCAAGCGAACGACGAGATCACAGGAGAACGCAGCCTGCGCCGAGCCGCGAGATAGACAAAGAACGAAACAACAGGCAGCGCACACCACATGCCAAGGAGCCCGTTTGGCCATGATTCACCTCGGATGGCGAGTATCCGGCCTCTCCGGCCGTCGCCGACCCGCTAGTGAAGCAAGGCCCGCGCCAAGACGACGTTCATGCGCCGCCTCGCGCAAAGAAACAGGCAGTGTCGTGTAAAGTCGGTCGTGTACGCTGCGTCACGGGCCGCGCCGTGGGCGGCATCCCTGCACCGCCCCGCCACGGGGGTGACGCAAACGGTCGTTGCAACACCCAGTCACCCGACCGAACGTTCTACTCGTCGTTTGCTGGGCAGGATGCGAGGCTTCAGTCTTTGGCCGCCTCGACGACGACGGGCCCCTGGCCTGGGCATTCCTGGTGGCGCCCGTCGCAGAGAGGAAACTTTTCGGACACGTGACAGCGACAGAGCGCGATCTTTTCACCAGGACGCAGAGTCACGGTCGTCAGTGGATGCTTTCCTTCTTTGGTCTCGACGTGCGGCATCGTCGTCCTCCCATACAAGATGAAGATGGTAAGAGCGTCACCCTAACGGATTCTCTGTCAGCGCGCCAGAAACGACGCACTCGACTCGGCAAGACCTCCGATCGCGCCCGTTGAGGCGAGGACCCGCCAGAGGGCCCTGCGGTGAGTGCTGTCGGCGAACGGGTAGAACCCCTGCCACACGACGACCCAGTGGCCCGCGCGGTCGGTCGTGACCGCCGGCAACAGGTCATCGACCAAGTCGGAGCGCGAATCGGGATTGATCGACACCGGGCGGCTCCATTTCTTGCCGTTATCCGTCGAATAGGAGGCAACGATGTCCGCATCGCTGCCGTCTCCGTAGCCGAGAGCGCCCCATGCGTGCCACGTGACGACCCAGGTCCCCCTTCCATCCGTCGCGATCGCCGGAGACGAATCTTCGCGCGCGTCACGGGGCGCGCTGCGGTTGAGCGGCGCCGCCTGCGACCACGTCCGGCCGCCGTCGGTCGACCGCGCGACGAGTACGTCACGGTCCACTCCGATCGCGTCCTCCAAGCTGTCGGCGGAAGTCCAAACGGCCACCCATTGGCCGCGACCATCGGCCGCCAAGCGCGGACTCCAATCCGAGTTCCGATCGCTCGCCGCGTTGCTGTTCAGCGGTGTCGGATCGCTCCACGTCGCACCGCCGTCGGCGGACCAGGAAGAAAGAATGTCGCGGTCCGGCCCGAAGGGTCCCCCGCGCGGCGCCCCCGACGACCACACGGTCACCCAACGCCCGGAGCCGTCGGTCATTACGTCCGGGCTCGTGTCGAACGCCGCATCACGCGTCGCATTCGTATTGAGAGGCATCGGGTGGGTCCATGTCGCCCCTCCATCCGAGGACCGGGCAATCAGGAGATCGCTGTCGCCGCCGATGCGATTCGCCAGGCTGTCGGTCGAGGACCAGACGGCCGCCCAGTGTCCCTCTCCGTCCGTGGCCAGCGCAATCTCGTTGTCGTTCCCCCAGTCGCTGGACGCGTTCACGTTCAGTGGTACGGGCCTGCTCCACGTCCGGCCGCCGTCGATCGAACGAACGAACAGAATGTCGCGATCTCGGCCGAGCGCGCCTCCCAACGTATCGTCCGAACTCCAGGCGACGACCCACGTCCCGTGGCCGTCGGTCGCAATCGCAGGAGAGAGGTCGTCTCCACGGTCACTGCCTGCGTTCCCGGCCAGGGGAGACGCATCTCCCCAGGTGCCGCCGTCGTCCGTGGAAACCGCAGCGAAAATGTCCCAGTCCGCGCCGACCGTCCCACCGAGATCGTCGGTCGAATGCCACACGACGATCCACCGGCCTGCACCGTCGGTCGCGATTCGAGCGTTGCGGTCGATGCCGGGGCCACCGAACAGATTGCTGATGCGGCCCCTTGGGGCGTGCTCGTCGAGGACGACGGGAACCTCGAAAGCCGGACGCACCCCATCGGGGGGGCGGCGCGCCGAGCGACCGACCGTGTCCGCACCGGCGACGACCAGCGCGGCCAGAACCAGCGCGCTCAAAGCCCGCCCCGCAAAGCGGGCGGGCCTGCCCGCCCTCCTTGCGGCCTGACGCCTCATGACTCAATGAGACTAGCCAATTTCCAGCCGGCCAGAAAGCCCCGGCGCCCTTTTGTCGCCCTAGTGGGATCGCCTCGCTATAAGGAGCCTATGGGCGCTTGGAGCTGGCGGAGAACGAGTCTGGGGTTGGTCGCCGTCGGCGTCGCGACAACGCTGGCGGCCGGATGCATGCAGGGGGAGCCGCGGCCGCCGTGCGGTGATTCCGGAACGATCGCAACCCTTTGCGGGTTTCGCAATCCCGAGGACCTCGAATACGTCCCCGCAGTGCGGCTGATCCTGGCGAGCAACATGCGTGATGACGCCCACCGCAGCGAAGGCGGGTTCATCTCAGGAGTGTTCCCCGGGGTCCACACGGTCGTGCGCCTATGGCCGGGACGCAGTGGAACCCCGGCGGCACCCGAGCCGGAACTCGGCGATCCCGAGTGCACGGACCCACCCCGCGCCGAGGCGCTGTATCCACACGGTATCGCATCGGCGACGCGTGACGGTCGAACCTTCGTCTACGTGGTCGGTCACCGCGGCAAGCTCGGCGGGCGCGAGGCCATCGAAGTATTCGAGCTGTCCGGAATCGGCGTACAGGCAACGCTCACCTGGAAGGCGTGCATTCCGACCGACGGAGGCGTTCAGGCGAACGACCTTGCGGTAGCACCGGACGGCACGATCGTGGCGGCCAACTATCAACCGGACGACTCGATTCTCAACACCGTGTCGGCCGCGTTGCTCGGCACCAAGACGGGGGACGTCATGACCTGGCGCGCCGGTGAGGGCTGGCACCATCTCGCCGGAACCGAGGCGGCCATGGCGAACGGCATCGCCCTGTCGCCGGACGGCAAGATGCTGTTCTACACGGAGACGATCACCGGCCTGCTTCACCGCAGGCCTCTGCGCACGAGCGCGGGGGCGATCTCGGTCGAGATCGGCGGCAATCCGGACAACCTGACGTGGACCCCCCGAGGCACGCTACTCGTGGCGAGCCACACGGCCGGAGCAGCGTTTCTCCTGTGCGACCTCGGGCGGGAACCGTGCCGAACGAGCTGGAAGGTCGACGAAGTCGATCCCGATACTCTGGCCGTGCACTCGGTGCTCAAGCACAACGGCGATGCCGTGGGGGCCGTCGCCACGGCCCTCGAAGTCGGCCGGATCCTCTACCTCGGAAGTGTGTTCGACGATCGGATCGGGCTGGTCCACCTAGGCTCCGGCTGAGGCCGGTTCTTGCGTTGCGCACGCCCGTGGTGGATAAGTGCGCGACGCCGATGACGGACTCTCGCAACCTCGAGGCACGGACGGCATCGCCGGCGGAGCCCGACGAGGCCGGCCCCAAGCGCAAGCGCCGAGTACGCTCGTCGAAGGCGACCCGGGCACAGATTCTCGAAGCCGCGCTGCGTGAATTCGCCGAGCAGGGATACGAAGGCGCCACGACGGCGTCGATCGCCCGTCGCGTGGGCGTTACGCAGCCCCTCGTTCATTACCACTTCGGGTCGAAGGAAGCGTTGTGGAAGGCCGCGTGCAACTCGATCTTCGAGCGCCTCACCGAGCATTTGCGCCAGAACCAAGCCGATGTGGCAGCCATGTCGTCCGCCCCGGAGCTGGTCACGCAGACCTACCACCTGATCGACTTCATCGTGGCGCATCCTGAACTGCCACGGCTCCTCGTCAACGAAGGCGTGACCAAGAGCCCACGGCTTCACTGGCTCGTCGAGACCCACCTCAGACCCCTGTTCAGCGCTTGGGACACGGCGCTCGATGAAGCCAAACGCGCCGGCCTCATCAAAGACATTCCGAATGCATTCGTCTTGTTCACGTTCCTCGGCGCGTGCTACCAGCTCTTCGATCTCGCACCCCTCGTGCGCGAAGTCTACGGATTCGATCCGCGCGACGAACAACAAGTACAGCGCTTTGCCAACGCCTTGATCGAAATCTTTCTCGCCGGCATTTCGCGCGAGGAAGGCGAAGAAGACGATTCCGCCTGAATTTTCGGCGTTCTTCCGAGTAGCGCATTGCGACATCCGGGCTCCCTGCTAAAGTTCCCCGTGGGAGGAGCCGTACGGGAGGAGACACGATGTCCAAAGATACACTGACAGTCGTCGACAACCGCACGGGCAAGACCTACGAACTGCCGATCGAGTACGGCGCGATCCGCGCCGCCGACTTGCGCAAGATCAAGGTCTCGGAGGACGACTTCGGGCTTCTTTCCTACGATCCGGGCTTCACGAACACGGCTTCGTGCAAGAGCACGATCACGTACATCGACGGCGACAAGGGAATCCTGCGCTACCGTGGATATCCGATTGAGCAGCTTGCCGAACGGAGCACGTTCCTGGAGACCGCGTATCTAATCATCAAGGGGGAACTGCCGGATACCGACCACCTGGCTGCATGGACACACAACGTGACCATGCACACGATGCTCCACGAGAACATCAAGAAGTTCATCGAGGGGTTCCGCTACGACGCCCACCCGATGGGAATGCTCGTCAGCACCGTGGGGGCCCTGTCCACATTTTATCCCGAGGCAAAGGACATCGACGACATCGAGTCCCGGCGCCTGCAGGTACGCCGGCTTCTCGGCAAGATGCCGACCCTAGCTGCCTATGCGTACCGCCATAGCCTCGGACTGCCTTACGTCCAGCCGGACAACGACTTGAGCTACACGGGCAACTTCCTGTCGATGCTGTTCAAGATGACCGAGCTCAAGTACAAACCGAATCCGGTCTTCGAGCGGGCGCTCGACATTTTGTTCATCCTCCACGCCGACCACGAGCAGAACTGCTCGACGACCGCCGTCCGCACGGTGGGCAGCTCCCGGTCGGACCCCTACTCGGCGGTTTCGGCGGCCGCAGCAGCGTTGTACGGCCCGCTGCACGGCGGCGCGAACGAAGCGGTCATCCGGATGCTGACGGAGATCGGGTCGGTCGATCGGATCCCCGAGTTCATCAAGCGCGTCAAAGCGGGCGAGATGCGGTTGATGGGCTTCGGCCACCGCGTGTACAAGAACTACGACCCGCGGGCGAAGATCATCAAGCAAACGGCGTACGAGGTGTTCGAGGAGACCGGCAAGAACCCGCTCATCGACATCGCCATCGAACTCGAGCGGATCGCCCTACAGGACGACTACTTCATGAGCCGCAAGCTCTACCCGAACGTCGACTTCTACTCGGGCATCATCTATCAGGCGCTCGGTTTTCCGATGTCGATGTTCCCCGTGCTGTTCGCCATTCCACGCACGGCGGGTTGGCTGGCCCAGTGGGTAGAACTGGTCCTCGACGAAGAGCAGCGCATTGCACGCCCGCGCCAAATCTATCTCGGCGAGGACAAGCGCGACTACGTTCCGATCGAAAAGCGGCCGGTTCCGCAGACGATCGAGCGGCTGCTGATGGCCGGCCGGCTCTAAGGCCGGCCGGCCACTCAAAAATCCGCCGCAGCGTCCGGCTCAGCCGGCGTAAATCTCCATCACCTTGGCCAGGAACGCGAGCGCTTCGGGCTTCTTGCGCTGGAACGAGTTGCGCCCGATGATCGACCCGAATCCACCGCCGTCCCGGATCGCCTTACACTCCTCGAAGATCTTCTCGTCGGCGCCCTTGGCCCCGCCCGAAAAGATCACGATCCTGCGGCCGTTGAACGCAGACTGGACGACGTGCCGCACGCGATCGGCCAAGGTGCCGATCTCGACGCCCTCGGACTCGTAGACCTTGCGTGCTGCATCGAGCTCGATGTGCTCGGTGGGCGGCTTGACCTTGATCAGGTTGGCCCCGAGCTGCGCGGCGATCTGAGCCGCGTAGGCGCACACATCGACCGCCGTCTCGCCCTGCTTGGAAAGACCGCTGCCGCGCGGATACGACCACACGACGACCGCCAGGCCGGCAGCCTTGGCCTCGCGCGTGAGCTCGCGCAGCTGCTCGTACATCGTCTGAAAACCGGCCGATCCCGGGTAGATCGTAAAGCCGATCGCCGCACACCCGAGGCGCAGGGCATCGGCAACGGTAGCAGTCTGCGACATGACGGGGTCGCTACCGTCGGGAGCCAGGCTATCGTGGTTGTTCACCTTCAAGATCAGCGGGATCTCTCCGGCGAACTCGGCGGCCGCGGCTTCGATGAAGCCGAGCGGCGCGGCGTAGGCATTGCACCCGGCCTCGATGGCGAGCTCGAAGTGGTAGCGCGGATCGTAAGCCGGGGGGTTGGGCGCAAAGCTGCGAGCCGGCCCATGCTCGAATCCCTGGTCGACCGGTAGAATCACGACCCGTCCGGTTCCACCGAGCTTCCCGTGGTTGAGGATGCGCGCGATGTTCGACAGGGTTCCGGGGTTCTCGCCCGAGTACCAGCTCAAAATCTCCTTAACTCGTGGTGTCATCGTCGATTTGCTCCTGTGTCCTTCTTCAGAGATCACCG
>CAZQYE010000095.1:0-7807 GCA_964597375.1 uncultured Myxococcales bacterium | reverse complement strand
GGGACGCTTACGGACAGCCCCCGGTCCCCGGCTCGTAGGTCTGCGTCGGGTTCGATGAGCAGAAGAAGGTCGCTCGGGTTTGCAGTCGGAGTTTTTCCGGCCCGACCAGCCCCACGGCAGCATTGATGGCGCCCGAGCCGGCGGGCGGCACGCAGGCTGCGCCCGCCAGTACCGGATAACCGGGCGAGGCGATTCCAGAGGCCAGGATCGGATCCGGGAAGCATTCACGTGGCTTGATCAAAGAGCAGTTGCCCGACGAGCCGCAGTCGACGTTCGTAAAGCACGGAACGATTCCTGCGCCATTGGCTCGGACGAACCCGTCACAGAACATATCGACCGGGCCGGCATCGCAGGTGCCGTCGCCGTCGGTTCCCATCGTGCAGGCAAATCCCTGACAAGAGTTCGGTTGGGGCATGGCCGCTTGGCACGGGCCTGCCGCGCCGCAGTCGGCGTTGTTCGAACACGCGAAACTCGAGTCGAGACTGCACGAGCCGCAGGCGCAAAGGCCGGGTGCCGACACACACGGCACGGAGCTGGCAAGCGTTGCCGTTCCCGTCGTCAGATCGAGCGCGGTGCGTAAGCCTTGGCCCGAGATGTTGTTCGCTGGATTCGGCAAGCAGTCGAGGCTCACGGCCCCAAACGTGTAGTCCCGCGCCGTAACGTCGCAGGGCAAGCCCACGCGTGGCCCGTCCGTACACGTTCCGTCTTGGATGCCGTCTCCGGGCGTGGTGTCGCCGTTGCAAACCGGGCACGGCTGTGCCGTGCTGCCCCCGATGTACAACTGGCCGAACAGTGGCAGGCTCAGCGCCGCGTCTCCGGTGTCGACGTCGATCGACCCCGCCGGCGGCGCCCCGAGGACCGGCAAATAGCAAGCAGGGGTGCCTCCTGCGACGATTGCAGTAGGATTGCTGGCGTAACACTGGCACGTGCCGCCCCCGCAAACCGGATCGGTTGCAAACGGCTGCGTACATACGACCGAGGAGTCGTTGCTGCAGCGGCAGTTTCCCTGCACTGGATCGATGCCCGCAATCGTACAACTGCCGCACGGCGCCTGACTCGCCGAGCACGAAAGAGCCAGTCCGAGACGGCCTTTGTCGGGCAGGTCCTGATCATGCGCGGTTCCCGACCATCCGAAGTCGAAATCCGTGGGCGTCCGGCACGTCCCGTTGATGCACTTTCCGGGAATGCAATCGGGATCTCCGTGGCACGGCGCACCGCCACCGGCGGACAGGATCAGCCGGGCCGAGCCCGGGCAGGTTCCACTGGGCGCCGCCGAACCTCCACCACGGGTTTCGGGGAACGCGATCGCCGATGAAACGTCGTTGAGCGTACGGGCATCGGCCTGAACGCAGGAGATGACGTCGGCTACGGTGGAAGCTCCAGAGCAGATCGGATTCAGCTCGCTCAGAAGTGCGGCCGAGCAAGCCTTCGTGATCGTGTCTGCCGCAACGGCCTCTGCCTTGGCGCGCTTGTTCTTGATGTCTTCTTGCGTGCAGCTCGGCGCCGAAGCCGGAAGCACGAGCTTGGCCGAGTCGAGCTTCTTCTGGCAACTCGCGGTTTCGGCAAGATGCGCCCGCACGAGGCTCGAAAGAGCACGGCCGATGGCGTTTTGGCAATCGGCCGCTTCCTGGCTCATCGTTACCGCGCTGGTGCCGAACTCATCGGTCATCGCTTGGCCGACGGCGGCCTGGGCCTCGCAGGTCATGCAGGCGGCGACTTGAGACCAGTCTCCGCACTGACCATCGCGCGCCCCGGGGGCCGTGTCGCAGTCCCGGTCGGTAGTGCACGGCGAGCCGATATTCGCACCCGCCGAACAGGTGAGAATGTCGATCGTGTCGCAGGGAGCATGACACGATCGGTAGCCCAAACGCCACGGTGACCCGACGGGACATCCCTTGGCAATTTTCGCCGATAGTCGGGCCTCCGCTGCGGCAATGATGCCCGTTGGGTCAAAAGACGGGTCGTTGCACGAGGGATCCAACGCGCCCGATTTCAAGCTGACGGCGTGGCACTTGACGAGCGAATCCAGTACCGTACGCGCGTACAGCGCGACTTCCTTGCCCAGCGACCCGCGGCATTTTTTCGCCGCCTCACCGGGAAACTGCTTCACGCCCATCGGGTCGAGGTTGATCGTGCAACTCGACGGCGACTCCGCGCAGGCCTCTTCGTCGGGAGGACACACTTCCGTGAAGTTCTTCTCGGCCTGGATCGTGACGGGAATCGCATCGGCATCGATCTTGCCTAGTTTCTTCTTGCAATCCGCGTTTTCGTAACAGCAGACCTGGACGTGTTTCTTCTTGTATGTGCCGTCCGACTTCTGCTTGAGCTTGAGTTTGAGCTTGCACGAATGGCAGCCTTCTCCGGTGGTGGGGTTACAGCTCGGGCCGTTCAGGCTGTTCACGCAGACTTTTTTCGGCAGCGGATCGGGCTCGGGTGGAAGGTTGCACGTTTTGTTGCTCGGGTCGCTCGGGTTCGCGTTCATGAAGTCGAGCTCGCCCCAATAAAACGGCAGGCGTTGGAGAAGCTCGACGTCTTCTTCGCTGTCGTTGATCTGCATGGCGCAGGACTCGTGAACGATGTTGCCGTCGCACCCTAAGACGGTGAAGCTCACGATGTCCTGCGATCCCTGACCGGCGACGCCCTCGAAGCTGATGTCGCGGCAGTGGTCTTTGGCGGCGAACACAGGTGCTGCCGCGAGCAGACACAGCAAGGCGATCGACATGGTAGCCAGAGCGAGCGCGTCGAGAACGAGCGGAACGATCCTGTTGCGATCCCAGTCGGCGGGGAGACAAACGGTCATGGCAACCTCCTCGGCCCGGCACCTACCGCCGGGGCCGCAAGCAGCGCGTATGCGGCATTCGGCGCACCAGGCTTGCCATGGGCCGTTGCTACTCCAGCCTACAGTGGCTTGTCAACAGGCAAATCGGCCTAAAACTGCAAAATATCCATTGACAGCAGCGACCGCGACGCGGTAGGGGTTTTGCTGGCGGCTGCAGCGCCAGCTCAACACCAGTGCCGCCGAGGTGGGATCATGCACGTTTCCTTACGCGCCGCGTCTTTGTTTTTTGCAGCATCGTTGTTGTGTCCACTCCTGGCCCATGCGCAGGACCGGCAGGTCGTGCCGCTCGGCAACGGTCTTCCTTTCACCGAATGCGTCGAAGCCGGCGTCAACGGTGTTCTCGAATCTACGCCTGGCGGCGACGACGACGTTTTCAGCAGCCTGCTCATCCGGTCCGGACAGAACGGGATATGCGAGACCGCTCCGGCGGGTGACGACATTCATCCTCCCAACGGTGTCACGTTCGGCAAAGGCCTGCCGAATGCCGCGATCATCGTGAGTGGCCTCGGTGGAGCGACCGACGACGGGATTTGTGACGATCCGACGGTTCCCGGCGGCGACGACGTACTGCTCGTTCCCGCGGGCAGAAGCACGCCGCGACGCATTGCCGTCCTTCCAGGGACGAACGGTACGATCGATTCGACACCGAGCGGCGATGACGTTCAGTCTACGGTGATCTGTCCCGGCATCGACTTGGTTCTCGATAGTACGGTTGCAAGTGGAAGTGACGATCAGGTTGTCATAGGACACCCCCTTTGTGCTCGAGCTGAGTGCGCTCAGAACTTTGCCTGCATCATTCCGGGCCCTGACGACATCCTTCAGACGACGCCCGATCCAGCCGACATTGCAGCCGATTACGTTTCGACCGGTGCCGACGGCGTGTCCGCGACGATTGCAGTCGGCGACGACGTTCAAAAGATCAACGTCGGCGAGGGAACCAAGGAAGCCGCATGCGTGAGTGCCGGCCCGGACGGGATCGCCCAGACCTCGCTGTGCGGGAACAACCTGATCGACATCGGCGAGCAGTGCGATGGTTCGACTGCTCCCGATTGCCCGAGCCTGTGTCAAAGCGATTGCACCTGCCCCGCTCCGGTGTGCGGCAACGGCGTCATCGAAACCGGAGAGGAATGCGACGATGGGGTGAACAACTCCGATACCACTCCGGATGCTTGTCGCACGAGCTGTCTGCTTCCGTTCTGCGGGGACGGCGTGACCGATCCGAGCAACGGCGAAGGGTGTGACGACGGCAACAACAGCAACGGGGACGCGTGCGTGGTCGGTTGCGTGCCCGCCGTGTGCGGTGACGGGTTCCGCTGGCGCAGCGTCGAAGAGTGCGACGACGGCAACCTGGTCCCCGGCGACGGATGCGACGAAAACTGCATGGTCGAAGTCGAGCCCGGCTGCGGAAACGGCGTGATCGACGGCGCTTGCATTGCCGGCAAGGTCGGCGATCCGTGCTCGAGCAATGCCGACTGCGACACTGGACCGTTGTCGGCAGACGGCACCTGTGAGCTCGAACCGTGCGATGACGGCAACGCCAGCAACAAGGACGACTGCCTGAACAACTGCATTTTGGCCTCATGCGGCGACGGGTACGTGCACGACAAGGGAACGGGTCCGTTCGAGCAGTGCGACGACGGCAACACGCAGGCGGGCGACGGCTGCAGCGCGATCTGCGAGATCGAGTGCGGCAACGGCGTGATCGACGGTGCGTGCTCGCAGGGTACGGTCGGTGCTTCGTGCGCGACGAATGCCGACTGCGATACGGGGCCTTCTTCGGGCGACGGCGTGTGCGTTACCGAAGAGTGCGACATTGGAATCGACGGTCTGTGCAGCAGCACGCCCCCTACCTGCTCGAGTGCGTGCCTGCTCGCGAGCTGCGGGAACGGTGTGGTCGAGTGCAACGAGGAATGTGATTTAGGGTCCGCCAACGGACAGAGTGGCAGCGGATGTTCGATCGACTGCAAGCGAAACCTGATCGGGCGCCGCGAGTTCATCGGCAAACGCGAGTGCCTCGGCGGGTGGACGCTCGATTCACCGCCCGAGGATCCCAAGCGCAAGGTCCAGCGCTGCAAGCAGGGCTCGGCGTGTGACTTCGATACGAATCCCGATCAGTGCACGTTCCGAGTCGGCTTCTGTCTGAACCGGCCTGAGCCCATCGTCTGCGAGCCCGGCAACGTGATCTCGGTCGACCTGCGCAGGCTGCACGTCGACCGTCCACTCGAAGCAGCCGCGGCCGAAACGCTCACCTCGGCGATCGCCGCCCTTGGACCGGGCATCGCCACGGTGCCCGATCGCTGTCGCAAGGGCGAGCGCCACAAGATCTGCTCGATTCCCGACAACGCCGAGTGCGATACGTATCTGGGCGCGGGCAACGGGATTTGCGACATCGGAACGGGCGTGACGTTCTCGCCGCAGCTGACGCCGGTCGATCTCGGCGGTACGCAGATCACGACGTGTACGCCGGGCTTGGACGTTGTCGTTCCTGTGGGAGGAAAGTTCCGGGTCGCGTCTCGCGTGCGCCGGCTCACCGGCCGCGGGGACGGCGACAGCCTCGTCGTCAAGTGTATGCCGTAGGTGCGGGGAAAAGCGGCGCGCGCTCAGCCGCCGAGCCGGTACATTTCGATTTTCTTGCCGCTCGAGCTGATGCCGAGGCGTTCGGCCCGCTCTTCGGAGTAGCGATCGGCGCGGTCGCGCCAGGAGCCGATTAAGAGCTGGCGCAGCTCTTCGTCGGTGATCCCCGCGCGCAGCGGCCCTTTGATGTCGGTCCCACCGGAAGCGAACAGGCAGGTGACCAGCTTGCCGTCGCTCGACAGCCTCAGCCGCGTGCAGTCGCGGCAGAAGGGAGCCGTGACCGAGGAGATGATGCCGATCTCACCACCGCCGCGACGGCGCCGGTAACGCGATGCTACTTCGCCGCGATAGGCCGCTTCCACCGGTTCGATACCGAAGGCCGCGTCGAGGCGGTCGCGGATCTCGGCGGCGGTCACTACTTGGTCCTTACTCCAGCGGTTCATCGTTCCAACGTCCATGAACTCGATGAACCGGACGACAGTATCTTTCCCGGCGAAGTAGCGGGCGACGTCGACGAAGGAGTCATCGTTCACCCCGCGAATGACCACGCAATTGATCTTGACCGGGGTCAGGCCTGCACGTACCGCCGCTTCGATCCCGGCGACGACGCGCTCGGGGCCGTGCCTTTTCCCATTGAGCCGGCGAAACGTTTCCTCGTCGAGACTGTCGAGGCTGACCGTGACGCGTCTCAGCCCCGAGAGCGCGAGCGCTTCAGCTTGTTCGGCCAGGAAGTAGCCGTTCGTCGTCAGTGCTAGATCGTCGAGGTCCTCGATCGCCGCGAGCTGCTCGATCAGCGCCGGCAGGTCCCGGCGCATGAGCGGCTCCCCGCCGGTGATCCGGATCTTGCGCACCCCCAGCGAGACCGCCGCGGCGGCGATGCGGACGATTTCTTCGTAGGTCAGTAGCTCAGGCCGGGGAAGGAACGCGTGGTCGTCGCCGAACACGTCCGCCGGCATGCAGTAGGGGCACCGGAAGTTGCACCGGTCCGTCACCGACACGCGCAGATCGCGCAGGGGTCGGGCTAGACGGTCGGCAGTTACCACGTGGCTTGCTGTCATGGCCAGGTGCGGCCGAGCCGCACCGATCAAAGGTACTGGTGCGCCCGAGCAGCCGCAAGCGGATGCCGCGGCGCAGCATCCGGTGCCAGTCCGGGCCGCCAGGGTGGATTGATTTTCGCCGCCTCCGCCGGTTCATTATGCCGCTTTTGACGGCACCACGCCGCGGTGCTGCAAGACGCAAACGGGGAGGCTTTGCAATGGACATCTACGAGAGGGCCCTCGAGCACCACCGTGCCATGCGCGGCAAGCTCGAGGTTCGCTCGCGCATGCGAATCGAGTCGACAGAGGATCTTGCCATCGCCTACACACCGGGCGTCGCCAGACCGTGCCAGGAGATCGCCGCCGAGCCGACCGCGGCTTGGGATCTCACGTGGCGCGGGCGCACCGTCGCCGTCGTCTCGGACGGCTCGGCAGTCCTCGGCCTCGGGGACATCGGACCCACCGCCGCACTGCCAGTCATGGAGGGCAAGTCCGTGCTGTTCAAGCAGTTCGCCGGGATCGATGCCGTACCGGTGGTTCTCGACGAGCGTGATCCGGACGAGATCGTCCGGATCGTGAAGGCGATCGCGCCGACCTACGGCGGCATCAACTTAGAGGACATCTCAGCGCCGCGTTGCTTTGCGATCGAAGAGTCGTTGCGCGACATCGGAATCCCCGTATTGCACGACGACCAAGACGGAACCGCAATCGTTCTGCTCGCGGCGATGATGAACGCCGCCCGGGTCAAGGGGACGACCCTCGGCGAACTTTCCGTCGTGATCAGTGGGGCCGGCGCCGCTGGGCGCGCCATCACGCACTTGCTCAAGTGCAAGGACCAGGACGATCGCTGCATTCCGGTCGGTCGAATTCGTGTCTGCGACTCCCGGGGGATTCTCTACCCCGGCCGGCCGGGCAACGGCCCCGTCAAGGAGGATCTCGCGGAGCTGACCAACCCGGAAGGCCAGCGCGGCAGCCTGAGCGATGCGCTCGCCGGCGCCGACGTATTCGTCGGTGTCAGTAGGGGAGGACTCCTGTCGGCGGATGACATTCGCAAGATGGCGCCCGCGCCTGTTGTGTTCGCCATGGCGAACCCGACGCCGGAGATCACACCCGAAGAGGCCGAAACGGGAGGTGCGTACATCATCGGAACCGGGCGGAGCGACTACCCCAATCAGATCAACAACGTGCTTGCGTTTCCCGGTCTGTTCCGCGGGGCCCTCGAAGCCCGGGCGCGCTGCTTTACCAACTCGATGAAGTTTGCCGCCGTCGAAGCCATCGCCGATTGCGTCGAAGAGCCCACTCGGCATCACATTCTGCCACCGCCGTTCGACCTGTCGGTGGCCGTTCGGGTCGCCGA
>CAZQYE010000094.1:0-7903 GCA_964597375.1 uncultured Myxococcales bacterium | reverse complement strand
TCGTGGACTCCTACGACGTCTTCCGGCGCCACGCCGACGGCGTGATCAAGCTCGCTGTGACGCCCTAAACCGAACCGAGGGCCCGCGCCACCATCATGGAAAATTCGTCGAGCGTGAATGGCTTTCCCATGATGGCGAACACACCGAGTTTGCGGCACGCCTCGGCGAGCGCCTCGTCCTCGTAAGCGGTGATGATGATCGCCGGCAGTCCGTCGTGCCCGCGGGCGCGGAGGGCTTCGAGGACGTCGAGCCCGGTCATCGATGTCAGGTTGACGTCGAGAACGATGAGGTCGGCTCGGCGCTCCTCGAAGAACGCCAGCGCCTCCTCGCCGGTTTCCAACGCCTCGGCCGAGTACCCGTCGTTGCGCAGGCGCGTCGCCAGAGACCAGCGTACGAGGGGCTCGTCTTCGACGATCAAAACCAGCTGATCCGCACGGTCGGCCAACGTTCTACCCAGCCTCTTCGGTCTCGGCCCGTTCCTGGACGGGGAGCCGAACGATGAACACCGTGCCCTTGCCGACGGTGCTTCTCAACGACACCCGCCCTCCCTGCCGTTCGATGATGCTCTTGACCACGTGCAGGCCGAGGCCGGTTCCCTGCCGCTTGGTCGTGAAGAACGGGGTGAACAGCTTCTCTTGAATCTCCGGCGGTATGCCGCTCCCCGTATCCTCGAACTCGATCTGGACCGTTGCATCGTCGGAAAGCCAACGGCTGCGGATCGTCAGTGTTCCCTTTCCTTCGATCGCCTGCAAGGCATTGAGCACGATGTTCAAGAACGCCTGCGTCGTAAGTTGCGGGTCGAGGTAGAGACGGCGATCGGGCGGCTCGTAGTCTCGGCGAATCTCGACTCCTTGCCTCCGCGCCTGTTGGCCCACGAGGAAGCACACGTTGTCGATGAGCGCCGCCAGGCTGGTCCACTCTCGGTGCGGCTCGGCCGGGCGGGCGAACCCAAGCAGCCGGCTGGTCGTACGGTTGATCCGGTCGACTTCTTCGACGATTTGCTCGAGGACCTGCTTGTGGGCGGGGTCTTCGAGTTGCGGCAGGATCAGCTCGAGGGCGCCGCGGATGCCGGCGAGCGGATTGCGGATCTCGTGGGCGATCGTCGAGGCAAGTTGGCCGACCGCGGCAAGCTTCTCCGTCTGCACCATGCTGTCCTGGGTTTCGCGCAGACGCCGCAGAGCGTAGACGAGTTGCTCGTTGACGGCTTCGAGCTCGGCGCGCGCTTGCTCGAGGGAGCGCGTCCGTTCCTCGACCCGGCGGCCGAGCTCCCGGTTCCACTCCTCGATCTCACGCCGGGACTCGCGAAGCCGGCGAATCATCACGTTGAACGCACGTGCGAGCTCGCCTACCTCGTCGTTCGTCGTCACCGGAACTTGGATGTCGAGGCGGCCTGCCGCGATGTCGTGCGTGGCAAGGGAGAGACGCTCGAGCGGGCCGGTGATCCGCCGGATCAGCGATACGTAAAGGATCGTTGCGACGAGAATCACGACTGCTGTGATACCGAGTCCGCCGCCGAGAATCGCGCGCCGTGTTGCCAGCAAATCGTCCATTGGCATCGTCAGCAACAGAGCTCCCTCGCGGCGCGTGCCGATCTCGAAGGCCCCGACCCGCGTTTTGTTCGGGCGGCCGCCGAGCTCAGTGGAAAACACGAAGGGATCGGTCTCGTCACCGGGGCCGATGTCGACGGGAAGACGGCCCCACAGTGCAGCCGCATCGGTGTCGGGCAACGTCGAAATGAAGTGACCGTCGGGAAATACGATCGTGATATCGGAGCCGATGTGCTGGCGAACGTCGTGCAGATAGGCGACCGTGAGCGGGAAGGACACCACCACGGCTCGTTCGACTCGCCGCGGCTCGCCCACCGGTGTCACGCTCTCCACACTCGCCTGCCAGTCGCCGTCCACGGGCCCCTGACTAAGTCGCGTGGTCCGAATGCCGAGAAACGCCCTGCGCACGAGATCGAAGCTCGGGTCGTCACGCGAAGGCTCACTGAGGTAGAGGCGCGCCCGCATTTGGTTGCTGCGGATGTCGCCGAGCAGCGAGATCGTCAGTGAACGCGCGACGCGCGGTGCGCCGAGTTGCTCGGTCAGTGCCTCGGCATCGGCCAACAGCTTGCTGAAACTCGCCACTCGCCGTTCGAGCTCCTCGAAGTGCAGGTTGACGATCGCGTCGTCGTTGAGAAGCTGGCTTTCGGCCCTCGCCTCGAGGCTCTTGGTTGCAATCTGAATGTTGACGGCCATGCCGGAGACGGCGAGCACCGCCATGATCACGAAGAAGGCGCCTAGAAGTCGGCGCGACAAGTGCTCGTTGTGCCACCACCTCCGGCGGCTGCGGGTGCGATCTTTCACGCCGGCACTCATGGCGACTCAGGCAACACCTCGGGAGCGAGCAAACCGGTTTGCTCGACCATCCGCTCCACTTCGCGCATCGGCTCGACCGCCGGCACCGTGAACGCGTCCGCGCCAAGCGCGGAGAGCACCGGTCTGCCGGCTGGATCGTTGCGCAGTCCGAGCAGCAACTGGCGCAGCAGCTCGTCGAGCTCGTCGGGTCGCTGAGGCAGGTTCACGCCGTCGGATCCGGTCGGAGGGCCGAGATCGTGGCAGTCGAAGCAGGGAAAGCGCAGGTCCCGCGCGAGGACGAACGTTTCGTCGGGCATCGGCGCAGAGGAGGCGAGCACCCGGAGCGCCCCGGCAATGCCCGGCTTGGCCCGCGAAATCTCGCGCAGCACCGAGTCCTTGCCGGCCGCCGCGTCGAGTTCTCCGCTTGCCACTTTGGAAAACGCTAGGTCATGGCTCCCCGTGAACACGATCTTCCCGACGAAGCGATCGAGCTCGTCGACGCCGTGTTCGCGGAAGTAGGCGAGTGGATAGAGGTACCCGGTCGCCGACACTCGATCCACGAGCCCGAGCGACTTGCCTCGGAGATCCTTCCACGTGCGGATGTTTCGGTCCTTGCGCGCAACGAGCACTCCCCGGGCGAGCGTCGTCTTGTTTCTCTCGACGGCGGCGATCGGCTCGACCCCCATTCGCCGCTCTGCCACGGCCCGGGCCAAGGCTCCGAGAAATGCAGCGTTTACACGACCTTCACGAAGCTCCTCGAGCAGATCGCCGTAGGACGGAAACAGCTTGAGCTCGACGGTGATCTGCATGCCCATGTGGCGCCCGAGGTACTCGACCAGAGTCCGGTAGCGTCGCTCCTGCAGGAGCAGGTCTCGTTCAGGCGGCACGCCGATCACCAGGTCCATCGTGACCGGCGCAAAACCGTGCCCTTCGATCACCCGCCGGGCGTCGGCGCCGTAGATGAACTTGACGAAGTGCATCGTCGCCCGCGACGGCTTCGGGCCGATCAGCAGGCCGAGCGGCCGGCTGAGCTGATACGCCCCCTTGCGGAAATCACCGAGCGTCGGTTTGGCCCCGTCGATCGCGAGCAAGGCGACGGTTTGCCCGGACATGATTGCGTTGCCGAGCGAGACGATGCCGATCGAATGCTGCGTGGTCGCAACGGTCGCCACCGTCCCGTCGCGCGGGTCGACGGCAACGGTCCGGTCGGTCATCCGGAAGTCCTTGCCGAAGAACCGGTCGCGTACCACGAGTTCGAGCGCGTCCCCGGGCGGGCGATCGAGCACGACGATGGGCGCGTCGGTCCCACCGACCTGCTTCCAGTTGGTGATCTTCCCCGAGAAGATGTCGAGGATCTGTCGCCGGCTGAGCGAAGCCACCCCCACCGCCGGGTGGGTGGCGAACGCAACCAGGTCGTGGGCCACGTGCAGGTAAGTCAGGCTCGAGCGGCGCTCGCCCGGCGAAAGGGGACGCGACACGAGGCCGATGTCGGCCTTGTCGTGCAAGACGGCGTCGACTCCGCGGGTGCTGTCGGCGGCCGGCGCGAAGACGATTCGGTGGCCTGGGCTTTTTTTCTCGAACTGGCCGGCAAGAGCTCGCACGAGGAGGTAGGCGTCGGCCGATCCGGCCACGCGAACGACGCGTTCGGGGCGCGTGTCGTCGCGCGGCGCGGGCCGATCGCGGCGACAGGCCGCACCGGTGGCCGCCAGGACCACGGCAAGAGCAAGGGCGGACGCGACGGTCCCCGGGAGCGATGAAAACGGCTTTCGTCGGACGTTCACGTCTAGCGGGATCACCGGTTCAGCCGCCGGCAGGCCGGCACCATCATGGCACGAGCGCCGGAAACAGTAATCCCGGCGGGCCGCCTATTCCCAAGATTTCCGCTTCCAACCCTCGTAATTTCGAGGAGTTACAAAAGGTGCTTATCCCTGTTGGAAGACGTTGGGGGCGTCGGGGGCGAAGCGTTCGAGCAGGAAACGCTCCTGCGGCTTCTCCGAGGCGGTCTTGGGAATCTCGTCGACGACCTGCAGGTAGCTCGGGACGAAGTTCGGCTCGAGCTTTTCCTTGCACTCAGCGAACACCGCCGCGGCATCGAATGCCTCCGGATCGGTCGGCACGACGGCCGCGACGACGTCCTTCTCACCTGGGGCGCCGGAAGCCGCGGGCACGCCGTAGACGAACACGTCGGTGACCATCGGGTGCTCGGCCACGACCTTCTCGACGTAGCTCGGCAGGATGAAATCACCGTTGTGGCGGATGCCGCCGCCTTTGCGGTAATCGAAGTAGAACCACCCTTCCTCGTCCCGATGCCCCATGTCGCCGCTGTGCAACCAGCCGCCGGCGGTTTTCTTACGCGAGGCCTCTTCGTTGCCGTAGTACTCGACCTCGGCCTCGCCTCCGATGGGGCGCGATACGATCTCGCCGATCACGCCGGGCGGGCACTCGTTGCCCTCCTCGTCGACGATCTTCATCTCGAGACCGGGAGCGGGCTTGCCGAAACTGCCGATCGGCCCCACGCCGACCGGTTTGAACGCCAGGCCGCCCTCGATCGCACCGTACCATTCGAACACGGCCACGCCGAACCGTTTTTCGAACGCCTCCCAAATGGCGGCCGGCATACCGGCGCTCACGACCATTCGCACTGGGTTGTCGGCATCGTCGGGACGCTCGGGCTCGGCGTAGATCGCTGTCGCCATCCCTCCGAGCAGAGAAAACGTCGTGCACCCGAGCCGGCGGCAGATGTTCCACAGCCGCGATTTGGTGAAACGCCGGCTAAACACGCAGCGCAGCCCCAGGTGAAGGGAAGGCCCGAGCGTAACGGCCTGCGCGTTCCCGTGCGTGAGCGACAGCCCCGTGTACGGCCGGTCTTCCTGCGTGTAGCCGAGAAGCGCCCCGAGCATGGCAAACAGTCCGAATCGCTCGTTGGGAAACACCACGCCCTTGGGATCTCCGGTCGTCCCCGACGTATAGATGATCTGCAGGGGATCGCGCCCGCTCTGCCACCGGTTGTCGGCCGCCGGCGCTTCCTTTGCGAGAATCTCGGCCATCGACACCGCACCGCGGACGTCGCTCGACTGCGGCGCGCCTTCCTCTTCGCCACTGTCGAGGACCACGATCCACTCGAGCCGTGGCAGGCGATCGCGCACTTCGACGATCTGCTCGAGACAATAATCGGCGCACACCACACCGCGACAGCGCGCATTGTCGAGCGTATAGGCGAGCTTGTCGCCTTTGGTACGAGGGTCGATCGGCACCTGTACGCATGCGGTGCGCGAAGCGGCGATCATCGTCTCGATGAACTCCGGATGATTGCGCATCATCAGCGCGAACGAATCCCCGCGATCCATTCCAAGTCCGATTAGGTACGCGGCAATGCGGTTCGCGTGGTCCTCGAGCTCGGCGTACGTGCGCACCTCGTCGGGCGCCCTGCCGTCGCTCGAGTCGAGTCGCTCGAACGTCAAGACGTCCAGATCCGGACTGCTCTCGGCCCGAGAGCGAATGAGATCAGAAAGAATCGCTTCGTTCAGTTCGGCCATCTCGCCGTCCTCCCAGTCGCGTCGCTACCGCGCTCGCGGCGAGCGCGCCTGCACCGAGCCTCTCTCGCAACCGCTCCCGGTATCCGCCGGCGCTCGCAGGCTTAGGCTGCTGGCTCGGCCGGCGCGCGTTCGCTTCGCCGTTCGGCGCTAGGTGCTCAATATCGTCACGCACATCGCCGCCGCGTCGACGCCGATGTTCCCACCACCGTTTTGCGCGAGCGCCACGCGGGCGCCCTCGACCTGGCGCTTCCCGCTGCGACCCTGGAGCTGCTCGGTGAGTTCGACGATCTGCGCGACGCCGGTGGCGCCCACCGGGTGCCCCTTGCGCAGCAGTCCTCCCGAGGTATTGACGGGAATCCGCCCTCCGAGCTTCGTCGCTCCCTCGTCGACCAGCCGTCCGCCTTCTCCTTTCGGACACAGTCCGAGAGACTCGTAGCTCGTCAGCTCCGCCGGAGCCGACGCATCGTGGCACTCGATCACGTCGAGGTCCTCGGGACCGACCCCTGCTTCCTCGTACGCCTCGCGCGCGCACACATCCACCGTGCCCGGCTCGTCCGGGCCGTGGTCCCACCCCGAGCGCAGAACACAAGAGCGGATGTAGACCGGCTTGGCGATGCCGAGCTCGCGCGCTTTCTTCTCGCTGACGATGACCGCCGCCGCCGCTCCGTCGCCGATCGGCGAACACATGGGCCGCGTCAGCGGCTCGGCGATCATCGGAGCCGCAAGCACTTCCTCGACCGTCATCACATCGCGGAACTGCGCGCGTTCGTTGAGACTGCCATGAAACGAGTTCTTCGCTGCGATCGCGGCGAACTGCTCGGCCGTCGTGCCGTACTTCTCCATGTGAGCGCGCGCCATGGTCGCGTAGATGTCCATGAACATCGATCGCTTTTCGCCGGCGCCGCTCGCCGCCGACTCGGCACCCGACTGCTTGGCGCTGCTCTGCAACTGCGCGAGAATGGCCTGCAGAAGTTCTACATCGACGGCCCCGGTAAATGCGGAAAACGTCTTTTTCTTGTCCGGGTCGTAGAGTTTCTCGACGCCCAGCGCCAACACCACGTCGTAGTAGCCGGCGCTGACCATCGCAGCCGCCTGGTTGATTCCCGTCGAGCCGCTCGCGCAGGCGTTCTCGACGTTGACCACCGGGATCTGCCCGATACCGATCGAACGCAGGATCACCTCGCCGCGGATACTCTCCTGTCCCGTGATCAGGCCGGCGGCCGCATTGCCAACATAGGCCGCCTGCAAGTCCTTCGCCTCGACGCCGGCATCCTCGAGCGCCGCTTCGACTGCCTGGGCGCCGAGCGCCTTGAGTCCGGTTTCCATGTGCTTGCCGAAGCGCGTCATCCCCACTCCGGCCACGATCGCTTTGAGTTTCATTGCCTGTTCACTCCTTCACCGCGGGCCATCACCGGCCACCGCTCAGCCGTTCCGGCGGCCGCCGCCACAGGGCGCCCGGGCCCGCAAACATTGATCCCTAGCTCATACTCCCGCACCGGCAAGCTCCGCCGGCTCGTCGATCGAACTCGCCTACAGTAAGCCGTGGCCCTTGAGATCGAGCGCCCGCTTGAGGTATTCGAGCTCCGCTTCGCGCCACGGCAGCGGCGCCGGTTCCTGAAACATTCCGTCGCGCCGCAACTCCTCGACGACCTCTTCACTCCGCGGAAAGGGATTTCCGTAGCCGTTCATGTGGAACAGTTTTTCGAACGGCTGCCGCGGGCGCTGCCCGCCGGCTTCCGGGCACTCGGCCGGATATCCGACGGTCTGCAGGAGCACGATCCGGCAAGTCTCGGGCATTCCGAGCGCCTGGCGGATCTGGTCGAGGTTCGGAGAAGCCAGGCAGCAGGTTCCCAGGCCCTGCTCGATCGCCATCAACGTCGCCTGGGCGATTCCCTGCCCGCAGTCGACCTCGCCGAGTCCGGGCTCCTTGAGCTGCTCTCGGATCGATTCGAAGATCGGGATGAGCTGCTCCTCGAGCGCCTGCTTCTTGCCCTCGCCGAATCCGAGCGCACCGGCGTCGAGAAGCTC
>CAZQYE010000093.1:896-7941 GCA_964597375.1 uncultured Myxococcales bacterium | reverse complement strand
GAGCTGTTCGACGCCTACGCCTACCATACCGACCGGCTCAAGGTGCGGTTCATCGATCCACAAGTGCACCCCGAACTAGCACAGGAGGCCGGCATCAGTCAGGTTCCCACGCTTCGTATCAAGCAGGGAGACCGCAGCACGCTCGTGACGGCGACCGACGAGCAGTCCATCACCAACGGAATTCACCGCGTCACCACCACCAAGCGCAAGAAGATCTACTTCGTCGAAGGCCACGGAGAACCGGCCATCGACGACATGAAGTCGGCCGACGGGTTCGGCCTGTTCGCAACCGACCTGCGCAATCAGAACTACCTCGTCGACAAGCTGTTCCTCGCCGAGCTCGACTCGATTCCCGAAGATGCGGACGTTGTCATCGCCGCGGCCGGCCCCAAGGAATATTTCCCGCGTGAAATCGACTTGCTCGACAAGTACATGCGCCGCGGCGGGCGCGTTCTGCTTCTTCTCGAGCCGCGACGTGGCGCCAAGCTCGCGGAGCTGGCCGGCCGCTTCGGCGTCGAAGTAGGAAACGACGTGATCGTGGACCAGCAGCTACGCTTGTTCCAAGGCGTCACGCTCGGTCTCGACCCGATCATCTCGACGTACAGCGACCATCCGGCCGTCAAGTCGATGAAACAGCGGACGATCATGTCGCTGGCCCGGTCCGTTCGGCCCGCGTCGTCGCCGGCCAAAGGACTCGTGGTCAAGACACTGGCGTCGACGGCGCGCACGAGTTGGGCCGAGACGGACCTAGACCGCCTGTTTACGAAGAGCGAAGCCCAACTCGACGACACCGACCTGCGCGGGCCGGTGTCGGTGGGAGTCGCGGCGAGCGCCTTCGCCAAAGACATCGGCGGCGAGGGCGACGGCGAATTTGAAATGGCCGTCTACGGCGACGTCCAGCTTGCGACGAACAAGTACTGGCACCAGCTCTACAACGACTCGCTGGTTCTGAGCACCGTCGGCTGGTTGGCCGGCGAGCAAGAACTGATCTCGATCGGCCCGCGTGCCGTTCGTGCGTCGAGAGCCCACCTCACGCCGGCACAGGCCCGGACCGTCTTCTACCTCTCCGTGCTGATCATTCCGGAGGCGATCCTCCTGTGTGGAATCGCGGTGTGGTGGAGGCGTTCTTCGCTGTGAAGCTCTGGAAGACCGTCGTCGCTGGCATCATCGTCGTCGCGCTCGGCGCCTACATCCTGGCGGTCGAGAAGCCGCGCATGGAGGAGGAAAGCCAGGAAGACCGCGTCGTCGATATCAAGGCCGACGACGTCTCGGCGATTCGTCTTCAGTATCCGGACTCTCCGACGATCCGCGTGGAGCGCAGCGGCGACGGCTGGCACATGACCGAACCCGTCGACGCACCGGCCGACGGGCCGGCGGTGGACCGGCTCCTCAAACAGATCGTCGAGGCCAAGGCGGAACGGCGTATTCCGGGCGAGGAAGCGCAAGATCTCAAGATCTACGGTCTCGAGGGTGACGGCGAGCGAGCGCGTGTGACGTTGTTCGCCAAAGACGGAAGCGAGCTGCCCGACATCATCGTCGGCAAGACGACTCCAGTGGGGTTTCAGGCGTTCGTTCGCGTCGAGGGAAACGACGAGGTCATCGTCACGCCGCTGATCTTCCATACAGGAGTCAAGAAACGTCCCTTCGACTTGCGTGACAAGAACCTGCTGCACGTCGAGACGGACCAAGTCCAGGCGATCTCCATCGAGCGTCCGGGGGAGAAGATCCGTCTCGAACGTACCGGCGACGAGTGGTACATCGTTTCTCCTCGCAAGTTCCTCGCAGACCGGAATCGAATTCAAGGACTGATCAGCAGCATCAACAACCTCCGGGCGACGGCGTTCTTCTCCGACGAAGAAGCGAACCGGGACGAATTCGGGCTCACGACCCCCTCTCTCTCGATTACCGCTGAGCTGGGGGACAAGGGATCGGCAGGCTTTCGCCTCGGCAAGAAAGACGAGGGGCCACCGGTCACGTACTACTTCGAGCGGATCGGCGACGGGCAAGTGGCGAAGGTCGCCGAGTGGGTGCGACCCCGGTTCGATCTGAAGTTCGACGACCTGCGCGACAAGCGGCTGTTCCGCTGCAAATCCGACGAAATCGCCTCGATTCGCTTCGAGCGCGCCGACGGTGCCAGCTTTGCCCTGGAGAAAGACGACCAGGGGAACTGGACGATTTCTCCGCCGAGCGACCGCGCGTTGAAGGAATCCGTCATCACGCGGACCGTCGGCGGACTGTCCACGCTCGCGGGCAAGGATGTCGTTGCCGACGACGCAACCACCCCGGCTCAGCTCGCGCCGTGGGGGCTGGACTCCCCAGCCGTCGAGGTCGAAGTACGCCGGGCGGACGACTCCACGTGCGGCCACGCCTTGGGCGCCGTCATCGATCCCGAGTCGGAGAGTCCGCGTTACTACGTCAAACGTGCCGACGAGGGCACGGTGATGAGCGTGCCCGAATACCTGTATTCACGTCTCGACATGGTAGCCGGCGATTTCCTCGCGGCCCCGCCGAAAGACGAGACCGCGAAAGAAAAGACCGGTTCCCCGACCAAGGGAAAGAACAAGAAGCGCGGCCGCAAGAAAGCGGCGGCCGACTGAACTCGCGGCGGCGGGCGATCAGCCGGACGTTCGTGCTGATTCGCAAAGGGTCTCGATCACGGCGAGTAGGCGGTCCATGGCGTCGTCGGTACCGACGCTGACCCGAACCCCGTCGCGCAGCCCCTCGGCATCGAAGAAACGAACCAGCAAGCCCTCGCCCCGCAGGGCTTCGTACACCCTGCGGCCCCCGCCGATGCTCGAGCAATCGACCCAGAAGAAGTTCGCGGCCGACGGCGGCACGGTCAATCCGAGGTCGCGCAGGCGCGCCACGGTCCGGTCGCGCGTGGCGATCACACGCGCGCAGTTGTTCGTCATCCAGGAATAGTCCTCGAGCGCGGCAACCCCGGCGGCGACCGCGAGCCGCGACACGTTGTACGAGTCCTTGACCTTCGCGAGCTCCGCGATCAGCCCGCGCGACCCGAAGGCGAGCCCAAGGCGCACGCCGGCGAGCGAGAACGATTTGGAAAACGTGCGAAGCACGACCAGGTTCTCGTGTTTTGCGATCAGCGGCAGAGCCGTCCGGCCGCCGAAGTCGACGTAGGCTTCGTCGGCCACGACGAGGGCGTTCGTGGTAGCTGCAAGTTGGTCGACGTCCTCCGGGGCGACCGGACATCCGAACGGAGAGTTCGGCGAGCAGACGAAGATCACCTTCGAACCGCCCGCGGCAAGCTCCGCCGGCACGGTTCCAGGATCGGCGGGGATTTCTCTCACTCGGGCACCGGCGAGCTCGGCGAGCGTCCGATAGAGCGAGTACGTCGGCACGGCGTAGGAAACGCCGTCCCCGGGCGCCACGGCGGCACGCATGCAAATCGACAGGAGTTCGTCGGATCCGTTGCCGGCAAGCACCTCATCGGCGGAAACGCCGTACCGGAGCGCGGCGGCCTCGCGAAGTGGGTCGGCGAGCGGCTGCGGATAACGCTCGAGCCCGTCGCGAGTGGCGCGCTCGACCGCCTCTGCTACCTTCGGCGACGGCGGATAGGGGTTCTCGTTCGTGTTGAGCTTGAGAAGTTCTCCCTCGCGCGGCTGCTCGCCGGGCTGATATCCGGTCATCCGCCGAATTCGTTCGAGCACCGGAGGCTGCTTCATCGTCGCGGCTCCGGAACGGGAACGGCGCGCGGAGGCCGCGGCCTCTTCTGCTCGCTCTTGGCGAGCTCACCGATATGCGCGCGCACGTCCTTCATCAGAGGATCCGACTCATCGAGAGCCTCCGCCGCCTTGCGGTAGTAGGCCAGCGCTTGCCCGGCCCGCCCTTCGAGCTCCGAGGCCCGCGCGAAATGATAGAATCCGGCCCCGCGACTGCCCGCCTTGTCCATCGCCCGCCCCAGCATCCGGTGCAACTCCGGGTTGTACGCGTCGAGTTCGACCGCCTTCTCGAGCATCCGCACCGCCTTGTCGTACGTGCCCATCTGGAAGTAGGTCTCGCCAAGATCCGCAATCGCGTTCCAGTCCTCGGGCGCCGCCTTCACGACGCGCATGAGTCGTTCGCGCGCCTTCTCGAACGCGCCGGTACGCAGGTAGGCACGCCCGAGCTCGCGATCGACCGAACGGCCGAGCCGATCGGCCTCCTCGAGGTAATGAAGACCGGGCTCGTACTCCTCTCCGTGCACCATCAGCGTACCGATCAGCTCGAGTGCCTTCGCCCGCTGACCGCCCTTGGCCGCGGCAAGCCGACGCTCATAGGGTGGTACGGCCTGGCGCCGTGTCTGCGAGTACGCGCGCACGATCGCCTGCACCCGCTCGAGGCGCCAGGACGGCGCAGGCTCGCCCAAGTCCCACTCGGCCTTGCCGAGCACCGATTCGAGATACGCAAGCCGCTCACCGGTCAAGGGATGCGACATGAAGTACGGCGGAATCGCGGTGGGGTTTAGGCGCTGTTCGTCGTAGATCTTGCGCAGCATGCGCAAGATGGCGCCCGCGTTGTACCCGGCCTTGGCGGCGTAGTCGACGCCCAGTAGATCGGCCTCACGTTCGAAATCACGCTGATACTTCAGTTGCATTCCCTGCCCCGCGGCCAGTGCGGCCTGACCCAGTACCGGGTGAATGATCGACAAGAAGATTCCCAGCAACGACGCGTAGTTCGCCGTGGCCGCTTTCTCCTGCTGGCGTGCAGCGTGGTGCGCATGAGCATGCGCGATCTCGTGGGCCATCACCCCCGCCAACTCGTCGATGCTCTCGACGCGGGAGATCAGGCCTGCATGGACGAACACTTTCCCGCCGGGGACCGCAAACGCGTTGATCGAATCGTCGGCGACCACGAAAAACTCGTAGTCGAACGGCTGTGTCCCTAAAACCGCGACGAGGCGCTCCCCGACCTCATCGACGAGCCGATCGACTTCGTAATCGTGAATCAGCCGCAGGTGCTGGCGCGCCTCCTTGACCACCTCTTCGCCGATCTCGCGTTCGCTACGGATCGACGCGGCCATTGCATGAGAGGCCACCAGAACGAGGCAGCACGCGAGGCCGGCGGACGACAGCAGCCGCACGAACTACCCTTGCGCAGCGAAATCGAGCGCGAAGTAGGTGAGGATGATGTCCGCACCGGCGCGCTTGATCGCCGTCAGGGACTCGATCATCACGCGCCTTTCGTCGAGCCATCCGTTCGCCGCAGCGGCTTTCAGCATGGCGAACTCGCCGCTGACCTGGTACGCCGCAACCGGCATCCTGAAGCGCTCTTTCACCCGGGCGATGACGTCGAGATAGGGCATGGCCGGCTTCACCATCACGATATCCGCCCCTTCCTCGATGTCGAGCGCGACTTCGCGCAAGGCCTCGTCGCCGTTCGCCGGGTCCATCTGGTAGGTACTGCGGTCGCCGAACTGGGGAGCCGACTCGGCGGCGTCCCGGAACGGACCGTAGAACCCCGAGCAGAATTTCGCCGCATACGACATGATGGGCAGGTTCTCGAACCCGTTCTCGTCGAGCGCCGAGCGAATCGCGCGAACGCGGCCGTCCATCATATCCGACGGGGCGACCATGTCGGCACCGGCCCGTGCGTGCGATAGGGCTTCGCGCGCAAGGAGTTCGCAAGTAGCGTCATTGACGACCCACTCTCCGTCGAGGACGCCGCAATGGCCGTGGTCGGTGTATTCGCAAAGACACACGTCCGTGACGACGACCAAGTCGGGAGCGCGTTCCTTGATCGCGGCGATCGCCCGCTGGACGACGCCTTCGTCGCTCCACGCCTCACTGCCGCGCGCGTCTTTTTCACTGGGAATTCCGAACAAAATCACGGCCGGGATCCCGAGGTCGCGGGCGCGCACGGCGGTCTCCGTAACGCGGTCGACCGACTGCTGAAACACGCCGGGCATCGACGCGACGGGGTTCTCGACGCCCGATCCCGGCACGACGAACAGCGGCAGCATCAAATCGTCGGGGCGCACCTCGGTTTCGCGCACCATACGACGCAGGGTCGGCGTCGCTCTGAGCCTTCGCATTCGTTGTACTGGAAACGCCATGAGCAAAATCCTATTTGGCCCTTTTCCGATTTGCAAAGTAATCGGCGATCGCACCGGTGAGTGCGGCAATCGTGTACTCGCGCGGCATGACAGCAACCTCGAACCCCTCCTGCCTGATCGTCTCGGCGGTGATCGGACCGATGGCGGCGATCGCCACGCGCTCGAGCAACGCGCGGGCTTCCGCCCCGCCAGCACGAAGGAAATTCGATACGGTCGAGGAACTAGTGAACGTGACCAAGTCTGCGTCTTCGAGTGCGCTCAGAGTCGAAGCGCCCTCGGGCACGATCGTTTCGTATACCGGAACGACGTCGACCTCTGCCCCGCGCTTGCGCAACTCATCGGGCAGTACCTCGCGCGCTACGAGCGCCCGCGCGAGTAAAATGCGCTTGCCGTCGACCGCACCGATGGCCTCGAGCAGCGCCTCGGCGCGAAACTCGCCGGGAACGGCATCCACCCGAAGTCCTCGCCTGCGGACGGCGGCCGCCGTCGCCGGGCCGATGGCCGCAACTTGCACGCCGGCAAGTTCGCGAATGTCGTGGTCGCGCTCGAGCAGAGCCCCGAAGAAACGCTCGACACCGTTTGCACTCGTCAGGACCAGCCAGTCGTACGACGAAAGCCGGGCCAGCGCCGCCTCCAAGGGGGCATCATCGCTCGGCGGCCGAATCTCGATCGTTGGGTGCAAAAGCACGTGAGCCCCGAGTCGCTCGAGCGCGCGTGCGAACTCGCCCGCTTGATGGCGCGCACGGGTGACGACGATTCGGCGGCCGAACAGCGGCAGCCTCTCGAACCAACCGAGACGATCCCGAAGTCCAGCGACCCGGCCGACTACGAGGACGCCGGGCGGCCGCAGTCCTTCCTCTTCGATGCGCCGGGCGATATCGCCGAGCGAGCCGGTCACCGTCCGCTGCCGCGGCGTCGTTCCCCAGCGAATCGCCGCCGCCGGGGTGGCAGCCGGCAGTCCCGCCTCGATCAGGGCGCCGGCAATCTCGCCGG
>CAZQYE010000093.1:0-886 GCA_964597375.1 uncultured Myxococcales bacterium | reverse complement strand
CGCGGCAAGCGCCTTCCAGTTCGGGTCTGCGGCCGGCGCGGAATCCCCCGGCCTTCCCGTCACGATCGTCACAGCGGAAGCGAAGTCGCGGTGAGTCACCGGAATGCCGGCGTGGGCCGGCACTGCAATCGCCGATGTCACGCCGGGAACGACCTCGAACGATACGCCGTGTTCGTGGCATACCTCTGCTTCCTCGGCGCCCCGGCCGAAGACGAACGGATCGCCGCCCTTCAGTCGCACCACGGTCTTGCCCGACCGCGCGGCGTCGACGATCATTCGGTCGATCTCTTCTTGGCTCGCGGTCGCCTTGCCCTGTCGCTTGCCAACGAGGCGCCTCTCGGCACCGGGCGGCGCTAGATCGAGAAGAGCCGGGTTGGCGAGCGAGTCGTACAGCACGACGTCGGCGGCTGCCAGGCACTCGGCGCCCCGCAGCGTAATCAACCCGGGGTCGCCGGGCCCGGCACCGACCAAGTAGACTTTTCCCTTGGCGTCGGCAGTCACGGAGTCACCGGCAGCTCGGCGATGATCTCTTCCCCGCCGTCGCGCAGGATCGCCCGCCCCAGACGCTCGCCGAGCTCGACCGCAGCGTCGCGCGCAGCACGGCCCTCCTTGCGAACCAGCTTGCGCCCGTCCTCGGACGCGAGCACTCCGACCAGATGCAGTGCATCGTCTTCGATGCGGGCGAACGCGCCGACGGGAAGAAAGCAGCTTCCGCCGAGCACGCGGGCAAGCGCCCGTTCGGCCTCGGCGGCAGCTCGCGCCGCAGGGTCCTCGATGGCCGAGAGGATGTCGATCGTATGCTGGTCGCCCGCCCGCGCCGTCACACACAGGGCCCCTTGTCCGGGCGCCGGCACGAAATCGAACGGGTCGAGGGCCACCGATCTCG
>CAZQYE010000092.1:2562-7971 GCA_964597375.1 uncultured Myxococcales bacterium | reverse complement strand
GTGGCACCGCTGCTGCCGAAACGACTGCGTCCGCGCACGCGGCGGTCGAAAGCCGGCGGGACCGGCCCGCAGCACACTAGCCTCGGCAAAGCGTTGCCCATAGCGCCCGCTGGACACGTGCGGGGCGCGGCCAGCACGGCAGCTTCGAACCCGTTTGGGGTTGACAGCCGGCCGGAGATATGTCAGATTTGATATAGCCTGAGCGATGGGTGGTGCCCCGTGCCCAAGCCGCTGGTATGGAAGCATGGCGAGATCAAGACGCCGCCATTTTCGGCCCGCGCAAGGAGGAAAGCTGGATTTCTCCTTCGCCGGCTGCAGGAAGGTGAGACGATCGAGACCCCAAACTCCAAACCTCTTACGACGATTGGTGCAGGGTGCCACGAGCTTCGGATCAGAGACCAGGGACACAACTGGCGAATCATTTATGCGGTAACCGAATGGGCGATCGTGATTCTGGAGGTGTTCGACAAGCAGCAGCAGCGTACGCCTCAATATGTGATCGACAATTGCAAGCGCCGTCTCGCTGAATACCGGCGGGTTACCGGGGAGACGAAGGATTAGGAGCAGCAGGTGATGGACAAAGAGAAGAAAAAGCGCCTCGAGGCCGCAGGATGGCGCGTTGGCTCGGTCGCCGAGTTCCTCGAACTGACCCCGGAGGAAGAAGAGTTCATCGAGTTCAAGCTCGCCCTGTCGCGCGAACTCAAGGATCGCCGCATCGCGCGAGGAATGACCCAGGCTGAGCTCGCCGAAAAGATCGGATCGAGCCAGTCGCGCGTTGCGCGCATGGAAGCAGCGCACCACTCCGTAACCATCGACTTGCTCGTCCGCTCGCTGTGCACGATCGGGGCCACGCGAGCCGAACTCGGCAATCTCCTTCTCCGGGGCGTCAAGTGGGACCCGACCGCCAGTGGCGTCGTCCCGCCGGAGGTCATCGGCGGGCGCGGCAAGGGCAAGCCAGGGGCGCGCGGCCGGACGCCTAAGCGGTAGGTGACGTCCCGCGGTCCGAGGCGGGCGTTGCTTGCCACGATCGCAAGCTCTTACCGGCCGCGCTAATCCAAAGAATTCGCGGCCCATTTCTCGGTTTTTCAAGCACTTGGAAAAGGTGCTTATCCCTGTTATCTGGCCGGCATGGAGATTTCGCTTGCTGAAACACGCCACGTGGCGGCGCTGGCGGCGCTCGCGCTCAGCGACGAGGAAGTCGAGCAGCTTGCCGGTGAACTCAGCGCCATCCTGACGTACATCGATAAACTCTCCGAACTCGACACCGACCTCGTCGATCCGACTTCGCACGCCGTCGAGATGAAGACGCTGTGGCGCGAGGACGAGGTCACGAACGGCGAGTCCGTCGAAGACGCTCTCGCCAACGCCCCGCGCCGGGAAGACGGGTTTTTCGTCGTTCCGAGCATCATCGAATAAGGCCGATGGCCGCACTCTACGAGCTTTCGATCGAAGAGGCTTCGCGCCGGCTTTCCTCCGGCGAGCTCAAAGCGACTGCGCTCACTGAGGCCTGCCTCGAGCGAATCGCAGTGACCGAGGGGGCCGTGGGCAGCTTTCTCACGGTCACCGCCGACCTAGCTCGCGAGCAGGCGGCCGAGGCCGACGAGCGGCTTCGGTCGGGACAGGGAGTGACGCCCCTCACGGGAATTCCGATCGCGCTCAAGGACCTGTTCGTCACGAAAGGCGTTCGCACGACCTGTGCGTCGAAGATCCTCGAGAACTTCGTTCCGCGCTTCGACAGCACCGTCGCCGCCCGGCTGCGCAGCGCCGGCGCGGTACTGCTCGGCAAGGTCAACATGGACGAATTCGCCATGGGGTCTTCGACGGAGAACTCGGCGCTGGGCTCGACCCGCAACCCGTGGGCGCTCGACCGGGTCCCCGGTGGTTCCTCGGGCGGATCGGCCGCAGCGGTGGCGGCCCGGCAGTGCCTTGGGGCGATCGGCACGGACACGGGTGGATCGATCCGGTTGCCGGCAAGCTACTGCGGAGTGACGGGGATGAAGCCGACCTATGGGCGCGTAAGTCGCTACGGAATGATCGCGTTTGCTTCGTCTCTCGATCAGGCGGGACCGATTGCAACGACCGTGCGCGGAGCGGCCATGCTGTTGCAGGCGATGGCCGGGCACGACGACCGCGATTCGACCTCGATCCCGGCCCCGGTGCCCGACTACCTTGCGGCGATCGATCGCGGCGTCGAAGGTCTGCGAATCGGCGTGCCCAAGGAATACTTCGTCAAGGGAATCGAGCCGGACGTCGAAAAGAGCGTGCGGGCGGCCTGCGCCGAGCTCGAGCGAGCCGGCGCTGAGCTCGTCGATGTCTCGCTGCCGCACACCGAATACGCGGTGGCTACCTATTACATCGTCGCGACCGCCGAGGCCTCGTCGAACCTCGGCCGCTACGACGGCGTGCGCTACGGCCTGCGCAAGGGCGAAGACATGGGGCTGCGTCCCATGTACGAGGCCACCCGGGGCGCCGGCTTCGGCCGCGAGGTCAAGCGGCGCATCATGCTCGGAACCTACGCTCTGTCGGCGGGCTACTACGACGCATACTACCTCAAGGCGATGAAAGTCCGGACGCTCATTCGCCAGGACTTCAACGAGGCATTCGCCGAGTGCGACGCACTGGCGATGCCAACGGCTCCGACCACGGCCTTCGAAGTCGGCGAGCGCATCGGCGATCCGCTGGCCATGTATCTCTCCGACGTGCTGACGATCTCGGCCAACCTCGCCGGACTTCCCGGCATCTCGGTTCCATGCGGCTTCGATCGCAAGGGCCTTCCCATCGGCCTGCAAATCGTGGCGCCGGCACTCGGCGAAGAAACGTTGTTCCGCGTGGCGGCCGCCTACCAGGACGCGACCGACTGGCACACACGCGCGCCGGAGCTCGAAGCGGCATGAGCTACTACGAGGAAGGCGGCTTCGAGGCGGTCATCGGGCTCGAAGTCCACGTTCAGCTCAAGACCAAGACCAAGTTGTTTTGCGGCTGCTCGGCCGAGTTCGGGGCCGCCCCCAACTCACACACGTGCCCGGTGTGCCTGGCCATGCCCGGCGTGCTTCCGGTGGTAAACCGCCGCGCCGTGGAGTTCGCGATCCGCATGGCGCTGGCCACCGAGTCGCAGATCAACCGGGTCAGCCTGTGGGCGCGCAAGAACTATTTTTATCCGGACCTGCCCAAGGCGTACCAGATCAGCCAGTACGAGCTGCCCTACTGCCAGCATGGCAAAGTCGTCGTCGAGGTCGATGGCGAAGAGCGCACGGTGCGCCTGACGCGGATCCACATGGAAGAGGACGCCGGCAAGAACATCCATGACGCCAGCGCCAACTACTCGCACGTCGATTTGAACCGGGCCGGGGTCCCGCTGCTCGAAATCGTCAGCGAGCCGGACATTCGCAGCCCGGCCGAAGCGGCGGCCTACCTGCGCAAGCTGCGTACGATCGTCCGTTATCTCGGAATCTGCGACGGCAACATGAACGAGGGCAGCATGCGCTGCGACGCGAACATCTCGCTCAGAAAGCGCGGAACGAACGTCCTTGGAACGCGCACCGAAACCAAGAACATGAACAGTTTCAAGGCCGTCGAGCGCGCGCTGGCCTACGAGATCGAGCGGCAGGCCGAAGTGCTCGTCTCGGGCGGTGAGGTCGTCCAAGAGACGCGGCTGTGGGACGCCGACCGAGGCGTGACCCGCTCGATGCGCAGCAAAGAAGAGGCGCACGACTACCGGTATTTTCCAGAGCCCGACCTGATGCCGCTCGAGATCGACGAAGAGTGGATCGAGCAGGTGCGCGCCGAGCTGCCCGAGCTTCCCGATGCGCGCCGAAAGCGGTTCATCGAGGAGTATGGACTGCCTGCCTACGACGCCGGCGTGCTCACGGCCAGTCGCGAGCTTGCCGATTACTTCGAGCGCGTCGTCGCGGCGCACGACAACCCCAAAGCCGCATCGAACTGGGTCATGGGGGACGTCATCCGTATTGCAGCCGAGCACGCGCCCGAGGGGAGCGAACCGGATTTCAGCGAGATCCCTGTCCCCGCCGAGCACCTCGGCCGCATGATCGCGCTGATCGACGACGGCACGATCAGCGGGAAGATCGCCAAGACCGTATTCCAGCGCATGGTCGAAACCGGCGAGGAGCCCGCGGCGATCGTCGAGCGCGAGGGCCTGGTTCAAGTGACCGACGAAGCGGCAATCGCTGCCGAGGTCGACCGTGTTTTAGAAGCGAATCCCGACAAGGTGCAGGAGTATCGCGGCGGCAAGGAGAAGCTGCTCGGCTACTTCGTCGGCCAGGTCATGAAGGCGACCGGCGGCAAGGCCAACCCCAAGCTCGTCAACGAGCTACTCCGCCGCAAGCTCGGACAGGGATGAGCACCGCTGGCGGCCGTCAGTGGGCCCCGTGCGCAGCCAGCTCCGGGCGCCGCCGGTGACCGCGCAGGCGCCGGTGGCCCACCAGGCGGTAGGCGACCTTGCGGCAGGCCAGCGCAGTCACGAGGCCCACGATCACGGCCACCTCAAACGCTGCGGCTACGAACATCGGTCCGTACGTAGTGATCATGGCTCGCGTCCTCCTGCTTGTTCCAGTTAGAACGTAAGCACGGACCGGCCATGGCGCAACGCGTCAGGCGCCACCGGCGCTTCCGGTCGCCGGATTCTCGGCACCCGGGACCGCGCAGGAACGGGCACGGGCCGAGCCGCCTCGCACAGCGCTGGATACTGGAACCAGTGGAATGGGAGCGGCTAGCGGAGCACGCGCGCATTCTCTCCCCACCACGGGGTCGATCCGGAACTCTGGGCGGGGGCTGCGGCCAGCTCGGCACGGACGCATCCGCCCCACCTAACGCCCTGGGCCAATGCGCCCGGGAGGCTGCCGAGGCGCCGGCAGTCTCAAAGCGCTCGGCGGGGTGCGGAACCTAGACCAACGGTTGGGCGCCACCCGAGACAACGACGCGCACCGCGCGGCGGCGAAACCCGTCGAAACGGCATTACGAACGCTGTGTTTTCAACCACTTCCAAAAGGTGCTTATCCCTGTCAAGTCCCCTTAGATGGTGTACTGGAAGGTGGTGTAGACGAAGTCGATGTCGCGCGAGGCGCCCGATTCCTCCACGAAATCTCCGGGGAAGAAGTGGTGGTAGCCGACGACGACGAGTGTGTGCGGGCTGAAGGCGCGCTTGAGCGTCACGTCGAGCTCGACCCCGACGTGGCGTGACGAGCCGGCGCTGCCGGCACGCACCAGGCCGCCGCCTGCGTTGTACAGGCCGTCGTCCGTGCTCGCGCGCCAAAACGAATGCAGGTCGACCTTGAGCTTCGATCCCAGGAAGAACCCGGCGACCGCCGTTCCGCGCAGGTCGATCACGTTCTGGCGGCCGACGATGTCGATATACCCCAGGTATGCATGCCCGAGGGGATAGAGCTGGTTGAA
>CAZQYE010000092.1:0-2462 GCA_964597375.1 uncultured Myxococcales bacterium | reverse complement strand
AGCTCGCTGGTGGTTGCGTAGATGCCGAACAAGTCGACGTCGTCGTTGCTCGTGTTCGGATCGTACTTCTTGACGCGAACGAGCTGGCTGAAGAAACCGGTGGCCGTCCAGCCGGCTGCGCGCACCGTCCCGGTAAACCCGTCGAACGTACGCCTGGTATTCGACCAGTCGAGCGGGCTCACGAGCCGCTGTCTACCGAACAAGAGCTCCTGCCGGCCGGCGCGAATCGCAAGACGAGCCTCATCCCCAAGAGGCAGCGTCACCTCGCCGAAACCGTTCTGCAAGTCGAGCTCGTCGACGTCGAGCGTTCGGCGACCGCCGGTGATGTCCCGGTCCGTCGAAAGCGAGCTCTTGCCCTCGACGAACAGTCGCAACATGTGCCCCACGTGCAAGTCGGCATGAGCCCGAACGCGACTGAGCAGAAACACGCCGTCGGAGTCCGCCGGCCCGCCGAACGCGAAGTTGCTCCACCCCTCGATGCGCTCGCGCACTTGCCCGCCGAAACTCGCCCACAGCAGACCGCCGTCGGTAAGCTCCACGTACTTGATTGCGTCAAAACGGCCTGTACGCTCTTCGACTGGAACGTTTGCGAGAACCGACCAGTCCTCGTTCTGCCTTAGCACCTGCGTCTTCGGTCGCGACACCTCAGCGCTCATTGCCGGCATGCTGCCTGCAACGACGAACATCGCCGCCGCAAGAATCGCCGCCCCTCGCGACAGCCGCCGCTCGTACAGTTCCTTCTCATTGCAATTCGTCATTTCGTATCCCCCACTTTTAAGGTCGGAACTCGTTCGTTCACATCCAGGACATTCTCATCTGCATCGGCTGCTTGAGCAGCCACAGGCTCATCACGCTGAAGCACACCATCGCCGCGAGCATGGCGAGCTGGCTGCGGCGCACGGCACCGGCGTCCTCATACAGGACCCCGGCAACCCGGTGCGTCGCCCACAGGCTGTAGACGTGCCCGACCAGAACCAGGAGCACTTGGATCGCCCACAGAGTCTGCGCGTGTACGAGCGGGCCGACCGTCCACTGCGCCGTCCCGAGCAAGTTCCACTCCCAGCCGAAGGGATCGGAGAGTAACGCGATCACGCGCTGTCCTTCCATCATCAAGTGCTCGCTGTTGTGCGCCAAGTGATAAAACAGCGCAATCGGCAACAGTCCGTAGGCGTAGCGAACGAAATGCTCGCGGTAGGAAGCGCTGGGTCGCCACGCTGCCCATCGCGCCAGAGCGACGAGCAGCGCATATAGCGCGATCGGACCGAGCATGATGGCGGCCATCCCGCAGCTGAACGCAACCGTCTCGCCAACGCCGAAGGTCGCGCGAACGGCGTCGATCAGCCGGCCCCATGCACCCGTCATCGTCAGTCCGTGAAACCCCGTCAGCGACAGCATCAGCAGCGCCAGGTAGGCCTCGTCCGAACGCGGCCGGCTGTGAGTACGCAGGTCTTCGGCCCACGGCCGCAGGTTCAGTGCCACGTTGTCCTGGTCGCAGGTCTTGACGCACTCCATGCATGAGATGCAGTACGTGTTCAGCTCCATGTTGCCGAGGTATTGAAAGGTCGGGCACGCCTGGCCTGCGCTGCTGCCGCGGTAGCAGGCCCGACTGTCACAGCGACGGCACAGGCTGCGGTCGCGCGCTCGCACCTCGACCGGCGAGAACAGAGCGTACAGCCCACTGATGCGTCCAACCAGGCAGCCGTAGCGGCAAAACGACTTGCGGTCGAAGATGAACGCCGAGATGAACGCAAGCCCGAGCATCGCCAGGCCGAACCAAGCGGTGGCGCGCGGCTTCATGGTGACGGCAAATCCAAGCTCGACCCAGGTGAGCGCGATGAACAACAGCGTCGCCGGCCAGATGTTGCGCAGGAACCGGGGCCACTTCAGGCCGAGGGTCCGCTTGCCGCCGCCCTCGGCCCAGCCCGCCAGGGCATCCCACGGACAAACGTAACACCATGCCTTGCCCGCATACAGGATCAGCAAGACCAGGCCGCACCACCAGATGGTCCACGTGAGCAGCGGCGCAATATTCTTGGTCGGAAGCTGGTTTCCGAACAGACCCGCCGCAATGATGAGGACGAACCAAGCCGTGACCGCGCCCTGTAAAATCGGCCTGGTCGCACGGTGCGCAAGCAGGGATCTAAGCCAACGGATGCGCAGCAAGTCGACGCGCGGCCGCTCGGCCCCCTCGCCGGTGGGCTCCAAGCCGTCGCGACCGGCACGCAGGTCGATCATCAGAAACGAGAGCAACAAAACGACGGCAATGCTGCCGTAATACACGGCAGGGGGCAGCCCGCTCATGCCGCGACCGTGGTGCATCGCCATCGCACCACCGGCGTGCATGCCGTGAGCCATCCCGCTCATGGCATTCGCTGCGCCGTGCATCATCGTCGCGTCGCTATGCGTGCCGGGCTCGTGATGTGTAGCTGCGGTACTGCTGCCAGCCGGGTCATCCTGCAACC
>CAZQYE010000091.1:0-8027 GCA_964597375.1 uncultured Myxococcales bacterium | reverse complement strand
AGGTCATAGACGCCGTGGCGCCGACGCCGGTGCTGGCGGCCGGTGGAATCGGCAACGGCCGCCAGGTGGCGGCGGCCCTGGCGATGGGAGCCGAGGGGGTGTGGCTCGGTTCGGTGTGGCTTACGACCTCCGAATCGGATTGCCCGCCTCCGCAGAAAGAGTCGTACCTCGAGGCGGGCAGCGGCGATACGGTGCGGTCGCGCTCGCTGAGTGGCAAGCCGGCGCGCATGTTGCGCAACGACTGGACGGAGGCGTGGGAGCGACCCGGTGCGCCCAAGCCTCTGCCGCTGCCCCTGCAGGGAATGGTCACGATGGAAGCGATGGCGCGCTGTTACCGTTATCCAAAGCAGGCCAAGCGGGTCGCGATCAATCCCGTTGGGCAGGTCGTCGGGCAGATGAATCAGGTGCGTTCTTGCAGGGACGTGATCATGGACCTGGTGCGCGAGTACCTCGATGCCGTCGAGCGCCTCCAGAGCCTGACGCCCGAGATCGAGTAGCACGCCCCGGTCGTGCCGTGCTAGGCTTTTAGAGTTTGGCGGTAGGATCCACCGCCGGTCCCTGGCTCCGGGAGGTTTGCATGAAACATGTCGCTGCGCTGCTGGCCGCCGCTTGCGTGTTTGCGGCCGGGCCGGCAGCGGCCGTCATTTCCAACGTCACTCAGGCGAGCGATGTGTGTGCTCCGACCGCCGATCCGTGCGTCGTAGCAGACACCGTTCAAGTCGTGAGCGGCTCGGTTCTCGATTTCGGCACTCGGGCGCTGCAGATCGACCCGGGCGGTCAGATCGACATCGGCAACGGCAGCGTCACGATTCTTTGCGGCGACTTTACGGCGGCGACGGGCACCTCGCCAGCGATCCTTGCTCGCGGGCCAAACGGCTTCGGCGGCTTCGATGGTGGCGTCCTCACGCTTCAGGCACGCGGGCAGTGCGTGAGTTTGCCGGGCATCGCTTGCATCGGTGACCTCGACTGTTCGGTGGGGGCGTGTTCGGCGGCGACGGGCACGGTCGACATCGACGGCGTGCTTCAGGGGCGCGGCCAGATGCCCGCGGACGTTTCGATTTCCGCAGCCGGAGACATCTGGTTGCGGCGCACGATCAATCTACGAGCCACTGTGATCGATGGCGATGGCGGGGAGCTGTGGGTGGAGTCGGGCACCGGCTCCGTTCACATCGAGGGCGGCGTCGATGCCAGCGGCAGAAGCGCTGGGGCCGGCGGCAACGTGACGATTTCGTCCGCCGGCGATACCTGGGTCGTCTCGAGCATCGACGTGCGGGGCGGCGACTTCGGCGGCGGATTGATCGACATCGATGCCGGTCGCGACGTACGAGTCAGCTCGACCCTGTTGGCCGCCTCGACCGCGGGCACCGGTTCGGGAGGCGACGTGACGGTCATCGCCGACCGCGACGTGATTCTCGAGGGCGGAGCCGAGATCGACACGGACGGGCATTTGAGTGCCGCAGGCGTCTTTGCCGGCGACGGCGGCGACCAGGATCTCACGGCCGGCGGCGTTTTGACGGCTGCGTCGACGGTGGTGATGCACGGCGACGGCGGTGCGCCCGACGGCTTCGGCGGGCGGCTCTCGCTGGCGTCGGGCGGCAATCTCCGTTTCGCCGGCACCCTCGATGCTCGCGGCGGGGCGGGGCAGGGAATCGGCGGCAGCATCGATATCTCGGCGGGCGGCCGTCTCGAGCTGGCCGCGGGCAGTCGAGTCGATGCGACCGGTGACGCGGCCGGCGGTGCCGCGACGATCGACGGGTCGGCCTATTCGATACTCGGCGGGACGATCGACGTGTCGTCTCCTGCCGGCGGCAGCCCGGGGGAAGTGCGCGTCGTGGCGGCGGGCGACGGAGTCGTCGGCGGCACCATTTCCAACGGCGGGGCCGGCGCAGCGGGCATCGGCCGCATCGAGATCGAGGCCTGCAACCTCGACGTCGGTGCCGGCGGGGCGATCCAAAACACGGCGACACCCGGCGGGGCGTGCTCGCTCGTGAGCCACGAACAGCTTACGGTCGCCGCCGGAGGTCAGGTGGCGGCGGGAGCCGACGGCAACCGTTTCGAATACCGCAGTGCGGCCAAAGCGCCGGTGCTCGACGGGACGGTGACTCCGGCTCCGTCGCTGGTGGTCAACGGTCTGCTCCTGCCGTGTGGGACGTGCGGAAACGGGCAAGTCGAGCCAGGAGAGATCTGTGACGGCGGGGCGCCGTGGCAGCCGGGCTCGCCGTGTAACGACACCTGCACGGTCCTCGATTGCGGGGACCCCGATGATTCCGGGGCGCGCACGGCGACCGACGCCCTCTTCGTCTTGCGCGCCGCGGTCGGCACGGCCCAGTGCGATCCCTGCCTCTGCAACGTCGACGCCAGTTCCGGGGCCAACCCGGTGACGGCTACCGACGCGCTGCGCTTGCTGCGCGTGGCTGTCGGCCAGCCGGTCGTGCTCACCTGCCCGGTTTGTATCTGACTTTGCGGCCTCGGGGACTCCGGCCCGACCGGAGTCCCCCCCGAAAGAGGGGGCGAAAAAAAATGTCCCGTCGGGTGATCCACGGCCGCCTCTGATTCGTTACAAGGTAGTTACGTGTAGCTCTACCCGGCGTGCGCCTTGCTCGAGCCTGGTCGGCACGGCCATGTTGCAAGCCGGGGAGTTGCTCGTCGGAGCGAACTGGGTTTGAGCACTGGAGGAATCTGATGAGTCACCTAGGATCGTTCCGGGCGAGACGGTTTTCGTGTGGATGGGCGGCAGTGGTGGTGTGGGCTGCGTTGACCGCCGGCCCGGTATACAAGGCGCAGGCTAGTTGCAACATCATTCCCGGCACGGCCAAGACGTTCCGCGGGGCGCGGGGCACGCTCGACCGGCCGTTCGCAGAGCCGGGGACGTGGGTCGACGTAGGGGTCGACCCTGCGTGTCATCCCGGTACCGCCGGTTTTGCGGCCTTACCTGAGGACCACCGGGTGGTCGTTGCCTTCACGCCGCCGGCTGCAGCGCCGACGGTGGTCGTTCTGGCTGCCGATTGTGCGGCGGCGGCCGCCGAGGTTGCGGCCTGCGGCCAGCGGCCCGAAGTCGGCTCGGCGGTGTGCATCGAGGTCGCCGCTTCGGGCGCGAGTCCCGATCTGGAGCTCGTAGCGCGCAGCGACGGAACGCATTTGCGCTTTCGTTTTCCCGACACCGATTCTCTCGTCGGTAGTACCGGCGACGGCCGGACACTTTCCGGTCCCGCCGCAATTGCAGTGGCCGGCCCTGGGCAGGCGCTTCCCTGCGATGTTGCCTCGGCCGGCTGCGCCGGCCAGACGGACGTGATTGCGTGCGTGGACGAACTGTACGCCGAGGACGGGACGTGCGGTTCGCTTGCGCACGGCACCTTCAGCCACTTCACTGCGTTGCCGCCGGCCAACGACTACCAGTCCCTGTGCTCGCAGCCCAGCCCGCCGTGTCTTGGTACCGCCGACGAACTGCGGATGACCACCGATGCCGACGGCAATCTGCTCGTGCCGATGCGGTGGGACGGTATTCTCGTCAGCCAGGATCAACCGATTGCCCGGATGCTGCGCGGCAGCGCCGCGATCGAGCCGTTTGCCGGCGCAGGAGGAAGTATTGAGATTCCCGGGGACTCGTTTCTCGAATCGTACGCTCCCGAGGGCAACCTGCTGCCGCCCGTGTTCGATCCGCAGAGCGATCCACAAAGTGCGGGCGTGGTCACGTTGTTCGGTTCCGCCGACGCACCGCATACGGTGCTGCGGGTCGCGCGCCGTCCGGCCGTTCCCGCCGAATGTGCCGGAGGCGATCACGCGGGGCTTCCGTGCAACGAGGCCGCTGACTGTCCCGGAGGCGTTTGCGGCGCGACGACCTGCCGCGGTGGGCCAAACGACGGCGCCACGTGCGCGACCGACGGAGACTGCGGCGGCGCCGAATGCGGTCCGGCCCTGTTCGAGCTGCGTGACCGTTACGACGGTGGCGTCGGTCCGATCGTCGTAGCGCGCTACGCCGATCCCGGGTCCGGCGAACACGGTGTGTGCGAAACGACATCCACGCTGTCGTGCCTTTCCGACGCCGACTGTCCGGCCGGCGAGCGCTGCGTGCGCTACTCGCTCGCGGCCGAAGAGCCCGTTCCTCTCGATGGGATCGTAACCAGCGATTCCGTATTGGCCCTGGTGGTTTCCGAGGACATCGAAGGCAACGACTTGAACGGCGACGGCGACGCCACCGACTCGGTGGTGACGCTCAAAGACCGGGCAACGGGCGTGACGCAGCCGTTGGGCGCGCCGGCCGGCTGCGGCATTGCCGGAACGCCCGCCGGACGGGCGGTCGCGCGCGTGATCCTCGGATCGTTCAGTTACCCGGCGGTGGCCGTCGAGCAGAACCGATTGGCGCTGCTCGAGTCGGAGAGTGGGGAGAACGCCTGTGATCTAAGCGGCGACGGCGACGCCAGCGATGCCGTCCTGCGCGTGTTCACGCTTGGAGGCGGCGAGGCGACGGCGTTGCTGCCCGCCGCCGAAGTGGCCGACACTGCGCCGGTCGTCGGCGGCAATGCCGTTCAAGTAAGTTCGGGACGGGCCGTCTACCGCCGCGCCGACGGTACGCTGGCCGTGTTCGACGTTGCCGGCGGCCAGGTGGCGACTCTGTGTCCGGCCACCGCTGCGGCAGTCGCCGGCGCCACGGTGGCCTTTCTCAGACCGGAGTCTTCGGTCGCCACGCCCGGCTGCCCGGCCGGGTCGCTCAACGGAGACGGCGATCTGGCCGATACGATCGTCTATCGCTCGGTCGATGGAGCGCCGGCCGAAAGTCTCGGCCGCGCGGCGACGTCCGTGGCCGCGTCCCCGGCGTGGATTGCAGCACTCGTTTCGGAAAGCGGCGAAGGTGCGGATCTAAATGGGGACGGAGACACCCTGGACGATGTTGCGTCGGTCCACGGCGCCTCGGCTCCCGCGGGTTCCTGGACGGACACCGGAGTCGCCGCCGACCGCCTCGAGGTGAGCGGCGACGACGTCGTACTGGCGACGCCCGAGTCGGCCCAGGCGGGAGTGGATCTCACCGGCGACGGGGATGGTAGCGATCGCGTGCTTGAGGTGTTCGACGCTGCGGCACAGTCTCTTACGAACACCGGCGCGGCAGTGGAGGAGTTTGCGGCCGGTGGCCACCTGGTCGCGCTTCGCACGTCGGAAAGTGCCCAGGGGGCGGACCTGAACGGCGACGGGGACACCGGAGACTTCGTCCTGCAGGTGTTCGATCTCGCCACGTCCACCCTTCTCAACAGCGGGCAGACGGCGGTGCCGTGCGACATGGAGGCGTGCGACCCGCGTGCGCCCTATCGTGTACTCGACGATACCGTGCGTTTCCTGACGCTCGAGTCGGCCCAGGGCGAGGACCTAAACGGCGACGGCGACACCGACGACCTGATTCTTCAAATTTTCAATGCCGGCTTGGCGGGCGGCGGGAGTGCCCAAACGATCGGAGCTCCGGGTGCGGTCCGGCAGCTTGCAGTGGCGGCTTCGCCGCTGGCGAGAACCGTTGTCGAGGGAGCGCGCGTGCGCGCTGGGTTCGTCACGACCGTGGGTGCCGTGGTCGAGGCGGCCGGCGCCAATCCGCTCGGCGGTTTGACCGGAGATCTTGCCTATACGGCGCGCGGGCGCTGTGTGGAGGTTCTGCCGCAGACGTGCTCGAGCGATCGGCCGTGCTCGGCCGGACGCTGCGGGGACGAGGGCTGGTGCGAGCGGCTCATGGGGCCGTGCCAATCGGATGGGGATTGCCCGAGCGGAGCCGAGTGCCGCGCCGCTCCGGTCGTTGCGACAGCGACCGACAGCGACGGAGACGAGCTGCCCGATCGGTGGGACAACTGCCCGCTGGTGCCGAACGTCCGGCAGCGTGACTCCGACGGCGATGGGATCGGCGATGCCTGCGAGCCGGTCTGCGGGGACGGAGTCGTCGAAGAAGGGCAGGAATGCGACGGCGAGCCGTTCTGCCGGTCCGACTGCACCCTGTACCGGTGCGGGGCGCCGAGCCAGCGTCGCGACGTGAGCGCCTCGGGTGCCCTCGAGGTGCTGCGGGCGGCCGTCGGTGCAGCCGAGTGCGATCCTTGCGTGTGCGATGTCGATGGAAGCGGCAGGACGACGGCGCGAGACGCCCTGGCCACGCTCGGCCGGGCGGTTGGACTGCCGGTTGAGCTTCGCTGTCCGGTCTGCCGGGCGGCCGGGGCGCCCTGAGGAGCCACCGCCGGCCTAAGGACTGTCGTCAAAGGCGCGGGGCCCTGCGACCGGCGCCTTTGACTCGCTCGCGGATCATTCGCTTGGTGCGATAGCGTGCCAGATCCGAAGGCCTGCGCCTGGGCATCGTATCGGCTAGGGCCGCGGCGACGACGGCAAGGGCTGCCAACTCTCGACAGCAGCGGCTGCAGCCGTTTTCCACGTGGACACCGATCGACCGTGATTCGTCGGGATCGGTGGCTCCGATGGCATACAGGGGCAGCAGTTCCTCTGCGAAGTGACGCGCTTGTTCGGTGGTGGCTGTTGGGTTTTGCTGCATCGCTCTCCTCACGGTCGCACTTCTGAACCACCGTTCAAACGAATTTCGAGCGCGTTTGGATCACCGTCAATTTTTTTTTCGATTGGGTGATCCAATGGACAGGGCGATTCGTATAAATAGACCGCTACGGTGGTTCTCGTGCTGGAGCCTGTGCTGCGGCCGGGGACCGCGTAGCCGCGCCGCGTTGGCGACTGCCTGGGAATGATGTGGGGAAGGAAACTCGTTGAGGCAGTCGCTGCCGGTGGGGTGTGACGACGACAGGTCCCGGGCCGGGCCGATGGGGCCGGCCCGGGACCGAGGTCGGCGGGGTGGGCGCAGGTTGCGCGACGTTGGATATGGGTGAGACCGGGAAACGCGAGCGAGGCGGAGACTGCGCACCGGAGGGTGCGACGGAACTCGCCGAAGCGACCGACGAGCGCCTGCTGGCCTTGGTCGAAGAGGGGGACGTCGAGGCCTTCGACACGCTCTACGATCGCCATGCGGCGTTCGTAAACGGAGTTTGCTTTCATTTTCTGGGCAGTAGCGACGAATCCGAGGAAGTCCTTCAAGAAATTTTCCTAGGCATCTGGGAGGGCAGGCTGCGGTTTGAGCCCCGTGGTGCGCGCGTAACGACGTGGCTGTTTCTGATAGCGAAGAATCGGTGTCTCGACCGACTGCGATCGAGTCGCCGGCGCATTCCACACGTGCCGGTCACCGGCGATCTCGTGGCGCCCGATGGGCCCGATCCGGCGGCGGACGCCGAAAGCGGCGAGCGTCGCTCGCGCGTTTTGCGTGCGCTCGCAGCTCTGCCGGCCGACCAGCGCAAAGCGATCGAGACGTGCTTCTTCCGCAGCACCAACCACCGCGACGCGGCCAAGATGCTGGGTTGGCCGCTGGGAACGCTCAAGAGTCGCGTGCGACTAGGTATGGCGAAGTTGGCGGCGGCCCTGGCGGCCGATGAGGAGTTCCAGGACTGATGGACCACGACGCGCTCGAGGAACTCGGAGCCCTTGTGGCGATCGGCGCCGCCGATGAGGCGGAGCGCCGGCAGTGGCTCGACCACCTCGAATCCGGCTGTCCTTCGTGTCGCCTCCGGCATGAGCAGGGCCAAGCGGTGGCCGAGGCGCTGGCTCGAGTCCTGCCGGCGGCTTCCCCGCGGCCGTCGACCGGCGTGCGGCTCAAGCAGCGTGTGCGTGAGGGGGCAGTGGCGGCCCAAGAAGCTCTGGTCGAGGCGATCGTGCCTAGGCCGCCCTCGCCGGAGATCTCGGCGAGGATCAAGGCCGAGGTTCGGCGCAGCTTGGAGTCCTGCCGAACCGCCGGTCGTGCGCCTCTCATCGGCCGAGACTCGGAGCTTGCCGAACTCGGACGCTGGCTCGATCGGACCCGCAACGGCGAGGGGGTGTTCGTCTGCGTCGAAGGGGACGCCGGCGTCGGCAAGTCCCGCCTCATCGCTGAAGCCCTCGAATGTGCCCGGCAGCGCGGCCTCGAAGTGTGGAACGGCCGGGCGGCGGCGGTCGAGGGAACCGAAGCATTCGGT
>CAZQYE010000090.1:0-8047 GCA_964597375.1 uncultured Myxococcales bacterium | reverse complement strand
TCGACGTTCATGGTCGAGATGACCGAGACGGCGGCGATCCTGCGCAACATGACGGAAAAAAGCCTCGTCGTCCTCGATGAAATCGGCCGGGGGACGTCGACGTTCGACGGCGTGTCGATTGCGTGGGCCGTCGCCGAAGCCATGGTTGCGGCCCGGGTCAAGACGCTGTTTGCGACGCATTACCACGAGCTGGCGGCGCTTGCCGACGAGCACGAGGCCGTGGCCAACTTCTCGGTCGCCGTGCGGCGTTACCGCGGCGAGATCATCTTTCTCTACCGGGTGGTCGAGGGGGCGACCAGCGGGAGCTACGGGATTGAAGTCGCCCGCCTCGCCGGCGTTCCCGAGGACGTCATCGAGTCCGCCCGGCGCATGCTCGCCAAGTTCGAGCGCGGGGAGCACCTCCAGGCCGATTCTCTGCGGCAAGTTCAGCCGGGCCTTTTCGACCCCCCGCCGGTGCGTGAAGATCCCATCCGGCGGCGGATTGCGCAGATCGAGGTCGAGACCCTGACACCGCTCGATGCGCTCAACGTGCTCGCCGAACTTGTCGGAGAGGCCCGCGGCGGACAATAATGGAAGACTCTAGGCGGGCTGGACTCGTGGCAGTGGGCGTTGGCAGATACTTGGCCGCGGCGGCGTTGTTCGCCTGGGTCGCTGGTTCGGCGGGACTCGGGCACGCCGCCGCACGGATCGAGCGGATCCGGTCGGCCGCGGGCAAGGACTACACGCGCATCGTGATCGACCTGTCGCGCAAGACCTCGTTCGGCTATGCGACGCTGCCGCCGGACAGCCGCCGGGGCCTGCCCCCGCGCCTGTACGTCGATCTGCGCGGTGTTCGGCTCGACCGCGGCCGCGCCGGCGCCGTTCCGATCTCCGACGCCCGCGTGCAGCGCGTGCGCACCGGACAGTTCTCGGCGACGACGGCACGGGTCGTCGTCGACTTGGCCGTTCCGGTCGTCGCCAAGGTGTTCGCGCTCGAAACACCGCCGCGTATCGTGATCGACCTGACCGCCGCGCCGCAGGCGACTCCTTCTCGGCCGGTCCAGGAGGCGTCCCGCAGCCGGGCGGCTCCGAAGACGGCGGCGCACAGTCCGCCGGCGACGACCGCGGCCCCCAAGGTGCAGCCGAGGAAGAAACAGGTTGCAGCGATCCCGCGGGCACGCAAGCTGCGGGTCGTGATCGATCCCGGGCACGGAGGCAAGGACCCGGGTGCGCGGGGGCCCCGCGGCTTGGCGGAAAAGAACGCGGCGTTCGATATCGCCCGCAGGCTGCGCGACAAGCTTGCCCGGCGGCTCGGTGTCGAAGTGTTCATGACGCGAACGGACGACCGGTTCGTTCCGCTGGAAAAGCGCAAGGACTTCGCCAACCGCCTCGATGCGGACCTCTTCGTTTCGATTCACGCGAACGCAAGTAAAAACAGAAGGTTGCATGGAATCGAGACGTACTACTTGAAGAACACGAACGATCGAGCCACGCTCCGTCTCGCCAAACTGGAGAACGGCGTCGATCTGCTGATGAAAGACGAGGACGTTTCCACCGACGCCGACCTGCCTTACATTCTTTCCGACATGGTGCAGGGACAAAAGGAAGCCGACTCGATCCTGCTGGCCGGGCACGTGCAGACGGGCCTGGTCGAGCACCTGCGGCCGCGTTATCGCGGGGTGGAGAGCCTCGGCGTCAAGCAAGGGCCTTTTCTCGTGCTCGACGGAACCTACATGCCGGCGGTCCTCGTCGAAGTGGGGTTCGTCACCAACAGCCTCGAGGGGCGCCGGCTCGGGGCGAGTGCCTACCGTGAGGCCGTCGCCGAAGGGTTGTACGAGGGAATCAAGCGCTACCTCGAAGACGACCGGGTCGGGCAGCTGCGTTGAACGGCTCCCGGGGCGGTACGGACATGGACGAGCGTCGAGTAGCCGCGGCGATCGATTTTGCCGCTTCCCTGCCGGTCCCCGAGCAGTGCCCGCCTCGGATTCGCGAGGTCGCGGCTCCCTACGTCACCTCGGTTCGTGAGACACTCGAGCGCGCCCACTGGAACGGCGCTACGGGAAGCACCATCGTGACCGCCTTCAGCGACGCGGTGGACGAGCTGGTGCGCTTCATCGTCGACGTGACGCGGATCCGGTTCGAACATCGCTACGCCCGAGGAGCCGGCCAGCGCTGCACGGTGATCGCTCAGGGCGGTTACGGTCGGCGCGAACTCAATCCGTGGTCGGACGTCGACATTTTGATCGTCTACCCGGGCAGGATCACGCCGTACGTCGAAACCGTCAGCGAGCGACTGGTGCAAACGTTGTTCGATGCCGGTCTGCAAGCGGGCTGGGCCGTACGCACCCTGCGCGACTGCCTCGACCAGGCCGCCGCCGACTTGACCGTGAAGACCACGCTGCTCGACGGGCGGGTCGTTGCCGGCAGCCGCGAACTCGGCTCGCAGTTTACCGAGGCGGTCCAGGACGTGCTCGTGCGGAGGGACCCCGGGGGCTTCGTGCGCGCGAAGCTCGCCGAGAGTCGTGAGCGACATCGCCGGCTCGGTGATTCGGTCTTCCTTCTCGAGCCCGACGTGAAAGAGGGGATGGGCGGCCTGCGTGACCTGCACTCGCTGCTGTGGATTGCACGCGTGGTCCGCGGCCTCGTCCGAATCGAAGATCTCGGCGAGAGCGCCGTAGCTTCGCAGGAAGAGCAGGAGGAGCTGCTCGAGGCGCGCGAATTTCTGCTGCGCGTGCGCAATGCCCTGCATTTCTTGGCGCGGGCCAAGCAGGACAAACTTTCGTTCGAAAGTCAGGAGATCATCGCCGAGCGCTTCGGTTATCGGGCGGCGAACGGCTCGAGCGCGAGCGATCTGTTCATGCGCGAGTACTACACGCGGGCGGCGATCATTGCGCGGACGAGCCACGACATCATCGAACGCCTGACGGCGCCGCCCGAGCCCAGCTCGGTCTTCGGACGGCTCGGTGCCCGGACGCTGCGTCCCGGGGTCTCCATCGTCGCCGGGCAGCTCGTCGCCGGGGAGGAAGTCTTCGAGCGGGATCCGCTCGAGCTTCTCCGGGTGTTCGTCGACGCGCAGCGTGCCGGCGTCCCTTTGTCCTCGAGAACGCGCGAGGCGGTCCGCCGCCGCGCGAACTCGCTCACTTCTGAGGACGCATCGTCGCCCGAAGCCCGCGAGCTGTTTCTCGCGATTCTCAAGGCTCCCGATGGCGTTTACCGTACCCTCGGCGAGCTCAATCGGCTCGGAGTTCTCGGTCGCCTGATCCCCGAGTTCGGCCGCCTGTTCTGCATGGTGCAGCACGACTTCTACCACATCTACACGGTCGACGAGCATTCATTGATCGGAATCCGGGAACTCGAACGCCTGCGCGAAGGGGAGTTCGCGAGCGAGAGCCCTCTGCTGACCGAGGTCATGCGCGACTGCGACCGGCCGGAGATTCTGTTCCTGGCCATGATGTTTCACGACCTGGGAAAGGGATACGGAGGAGACCACGACGAGCGCGGCGCTGCCATGGTACGGCTCATCGGCCGCCGTCTTGGACTCGACTGGGACGACCGCCGCGCGCTGGAGTTTCTGGTGCGCTACCACCTGTTGATGTCGACCCTGGCGCAGAGCCGGGACATCGACGACCCTCACCTAGTGGCCGAGTTCGTTCGCCGGGTCGGTACGATCGACAATCTCCGCAACCTCTACCTGCTGACGTTTGCCGACATGCGGGCCGTCGGGCCGAAGATCTGGAATAGCTGGCGCGATCATCTCCTCGGCGAGCTCTACGAGCGGGCGCTCGAGGTGTTCGAGACCGGTGCGGTCACCGAGAAGAACCTCGAGGCCCGGGTTCGGCGGGCCAAGCGGCGGTTGCTGAGCGAGGCCGCCGGTCCGGACGAGGCGGAGCGGATGGCGCGATTCCTCGATGCGATGCCGGCATCGTACCTGCTCGCCAATACGAGCGATCGCATCATCGAACACTGGCGCTTGTTCGAGTCGCGGGCCGGCGGGCGCTTCCGCTGCGGAGTCGCGCATTTTCCGCGCCGGGGGTTCAGCGAATTGACGATCGTCACGGACGACCAGCCCGGCTTGTTCGTCCGGCTCGCGGGTTTGCTCACGGCCCATCGTCTCGGGGTCGGCAGTGCAAAGATCGTCACCGCGACGGCAGGGTTCGTGATCGACACGTTCCGCATCGACCATGCGGACGTCGAGGGCGATCCGCAAAGTCCGGAGCGGTGGGCGCGGCTGCTCGACGACATCGATGCGGCGCTCGCCGGGCGGCTCGACGTCGATGCTCTCGTGGCCGAGATGAGGCGCACGACACCGGCTCCTCTGGCCGTGCGCAAGGCGCGCCAGCGCGTGCTGACGAAGGTCGAGATCGACAACCAGGTGTCCCGCGATTTTACGGTGATCGACGTCTATGCCGCGGACCGGCCGGGGCTACTGTTCACGATCGCAAGCTGCATCTATCACCTGGGCTTGGTCATTCACTCGGCGAAGATCACCACGCGGGTCAACCAAGTCCTCGACGTGTTCTACGTCACCGAGACGGGGGGCGGGAAGGTGACGGATCCGGAGCGGCACCGTGAAATCGTCGACATCATCCTCGACCGGGTGCAGGTGAGCGAGGACGGGATGGAAGCGGCCGCCGCGCCGACGTCGCGCCCGGGTTGATCCAGTGACGCTGTCGCTCGACCAAGCAGTGGACCGTTATCTCGAGCACCTTGCCGTCGAGCGCGGACTTTCGCGGCATACGCTCGAGGCCTACGGTCGTGACTTGTCGTCTTTCGTCGAGTTCATCGAGAGACTCGGTTGCCGCACCGCACGCGACGTCGAGCGGGGACACATCGTGCGGTATCTGGCGGCCCTCGAGCGCCGGCTGGCGCCGTCGAGCCGTGCGCGCAAGATGTCGGCGGTTCGAGGCATGTTTCGCTTTCTCGTCCGCGAGGGAGTCCTTGCGGCGAGTCCACTGCGCGACATAAAGCCGGCGCGAGCGCGCCCGGGTATTCCCCGGTGTTTGTCCGTGGCCGAGATCGAACGTTTGCTCGAGGCGATCGGCGCCGGCGGGCAGGATCCTCTGGCGCTACGCGATCGAGCGATGGTGGAACTGATGTACGCGAGCGGGCTGCGGGTTTCGGAACTGGTGGGGCTCGATGCCCGGCGCGTGAACGTGAGCGAAGGGTTCGTGACGGTCGTGGGCAAGGGCGACAAAGAGCGAGCGGTTCCGGTGGGGCGGCGCGCGCTCGCTTGGTTGCGGCGCTATCTCGAAGAAGCCCGGCCCAAGCTCGATCCTCGCTCGCGCGGCGGGATGCTCTTCGTCGGCCGCAGGGGCAGGCCGCTGACGCGCCAAGCATTCTGGAAACGCCTGCGGCAGCATGCGGTGGCAGCCGGCTTGCGCGGCGTGACACCCCACGTGCTGAGACATTCGTTTGCGACCCACTTACTCGACGGGGGCGCCGACCTGCGAGCCGTGCAGATGATGTTGGGTCACGCCGACCTGGCGACGACGCAGATCTATACGCATGTGGCCACGCGCCGGCTCCGCGAAGTCCACCGGGCGTATCATCCGCGAAGCAAGATGCGGACCGCAAAGTGATGAAGGACGAAGGGGTCTGCCGGCCGGTGTGGTTGCCCGCCGGGGGACCCGCTGGTATCTGAGCCGACGACGATCATGCAATTCGACATTGCTTCAGCCGCCCTTTGGGTCTTTCCTCTGTTGCTCGCCGTAGTGCTGCACGAATGGGCACACGGCTATGCCGCCTTTCGGCTCGGCGACGACACGGCCGCGCGCATGGGCCGTCTCACGCTCAATCCGATCGCACACGTGGATCCAGTGGGCACGGTTCTCATGCCGGCTCTCCTGTTCATCAGCCATGCGCCGTTTCTGTTCGGGTACGCGAAGCCGGTGCCCATTGGGTGGGCGAATCTCAGGAATCCGGCGCGCGATATGGTGTACGTCGCCGCCGCCGGGCCGGCGATGAATCTGGTCCTTGCTCTGGCGAGTGCCATTTTGTTCGGCGTGCTCGCGCGCGGCGGCGCGACCGATCCGGCCGGACTAGGAGTGGTGCCGGGTCAGGGATTCGCGGTCGCCGGACCAATTGCGGTCATGGCTTTCCGCTCCGTGCTCATCAACGTCGTCTTGGCGGTGTTCAACCTGCTGCCGATTCCTCCCCTCGACGGGGGACGCGTGGCGGTCGGACTTCTGCCCCACGGACCCGCGCGGACGTTGGCGGCGCTCGAGCCGTACGGGTTCCTGATCGTGTTCGTGCTGCTGCTGAGCGGCGTGCTCGGCTCGTTGATCGGACCGGTGATTCGGCAGATTCTTTCGGTACTCCAGATATTCATGTGAGGCGATGGCTGAAGGCGGAAACAAACAGGGCAAGGGTGAGAGCCGGCCGCTGACGATCTTGTCGGGCGCACGGCCCACGGGAATGCTTCACTTGGGACACCTCAACGGGGCGCTCAAGAACTGGGTGTCGCTGCAGGACCGGCACCGCTGCTACTTCTTCGTCGCCGACTGGCACGCCCTTACCACCGAGTATCAGGATCCGAGCATCATTCGGGAAAGTACCGACGCGATGGTACTCGACTGGCTGGCCGTCGGGCTGGATCCCGAGCGGAGCGTCATTTTCCGGCAGTCCGACGTCGCGGCCCACGCCGAGTTGTTCGTGCTCTTCTCGATGATCATTCCGGTCCCCTGGCTCGAGCGCGTGCCGACGTACAAAGAGCAGCAAGAGCAGCTCAGTGGTCGCGACCTGTCGACCTACGGGTTCTTGGGTTATCCTCTGTTGCAAGCGGCGGACATTCTCATCTACAAGGCCACGGGGGTGCCGGTCGGTGAGGACCAACTTCCGCACGTCGAACTCACCCGTGAAGTCGCGCGCCGGTTCAATCGCCTGTACGGGCGCGTGTTTCCCGAGCCCAAGGGTCTGGTGGTTCCGGCGGCTCGCGTTCCCGGCACCGACGGCCGTAAGATGAGCAAGAGTTACGACAACGCGATCAACTTGACCGACGATCCCGAAACGGTCGACCGCAAACTATCGCGTATGGTCACGGACGTGCGGCGGGTCCGGCGAACGGATCCCGGCGATCCGGCCGATTGTCCGGCGTTTCGCCTGCACGAGATCTACTGCACCGAGCAGGAGCGTGCCGAGCTCAGCGAAGGCTGTCGTAAGGCGTCGATCGGCTGTCTCGACTGCAAGAAGGTGATGATCCGCCACGTCCTCGAGGAGCTCGAGCCGATTCGACGCCGGAGACAGGAACTGGCCGAGGATCCTCGAGCCGTCGAGCGTGTGCTTGCCAGCGGCGCCGAAGCGGCTCGCGAGGTCGCCGAAGCGACGGTGGGTGAGGCGAAGCGGGCGATGGGGCTGTGATGGCTAGGGGGTATACGGTCCGGCTCGAGGCGTTCGAGGGGCCTCTCGATCTCTTGCTCCACCTCGTGAAGACGAACGAGGTCGACATCTACCACCTGCCGATCGCCACGATCACCGACCAGTATCTGGAGTACCTCGACATGTTCGAGGAGCTCAATCTCGACGTCGCTGGTGAGTACCTCGTGATGGCCGCGACGCTCATGTATCTGAAGTCGCGCCTGCTCTTGCCTACCGACGACGAGGAAGAGGAAGCAGCCGCCGACGATCCGGCCGTCGATCTCGTTCGTCAACTTGCCGAATATCAGCGTTACCGCGAGGCGGCCGAGGAACTTCGTGACCGACTCGTACTCGGCCGCGACGTGTTTCGCCGTGAGCCGAGTCCGGTCGAGGCGGGGGAAGACGAGCAGCAAGAGCTGCGGCCGGTCGATTTGCCGACGTTGTTCGAGGCGCTGCGCCGCGTGCTGACCCAGGCGGTTGCGCGGGCGCCTCATCAGCTTCCGGGAGAAGAGTATCGGGTGGCCGACGCCGTTCGCTCGATGATTGCGGCGCTCAAGCGCGATGGGCGCAGGCGGTTCGATGAATTGTTCACTGCCGGAGCGCCGCGCGGATGGATCATCGCGTCGTTCGTCGGACTGCTCGAGCTCGTTCGACTCGGCGTGATTGCGGCAGAGCAGGAGGGCAGGGCGGGTACGATCTACCTGCGCTTGATCGA
>CAZQYE010000089.1:0-8067 GCA_964597375.1 uncultured Myxococcales bacterium | reverse complement strand
AAGATGATCCCGCCGCTTGCGGCTGCCGGACTGCGCGTCGTGGCTCCGGACCTAATCGGCTTCGGGCGTTCGGACAAACCGGCAGCGCGTGAGGACTACACGTACCAGCGTCACGTCGACTGGACGCGCTCGCTCATCGAAGCGCTCGATCTGCGCGACATTACGCTTTTTTGTCAAGACTGGGGCGGCCTGATCGGTCTGAGGCTGGCGGCCGAGGATCCTGATCGGTTCGCGCGGATCGTTGCGGCGAACACGTTTTTGCCGACCGGCGACGAACCGCGGTCCGACGCGTTCATGGCATGGCAGGAATTCTCGCAGCGCGTGCCGGAGTTTCCGGTCGGGCGAATCGTGGCTGGTGCCTGTGTGTCCGAGCTTGCGCCCGAAGTCGTGGCCGCCTACGACGCGCCGTTTCCCGATGAGTCGTTCAAGGCCGGTGCACGCCAATTTCCGATGCTCGTTCCCACGAGCCCGGACGATCCGGCCTCACCGCCCAACCGTCGCGCGTGGGAAGTCCTGAGCCGGTGGGAAAAGCCGTTTCTTACCGCGTTCAGCGACAGCGATCCGATTACCGCAGGAAGCGACGAGGTGTTGCGGCAGCGCATTCCCGGGTGCAAAGGGCAGCCCCACACGACGATCGAGAAGGCCGGACACTTTCTGCAGGAAGATCAGGGAGAGCGTCTCGCAGAAATCGTCGCCGACTTCGTGCGCGCGGCGTAGGCGCGGGCCTCGGGCCGGGCGGCTTCCCGAGTGGCGCGCGCAGGTGGCCTCAGCCCGCAGGCTTGCCGATACCGCGGCGTTTTTCGTATTCGCTGATCGCGGCTTCGTGTCGCAGTGTCAGACCGATCTGGTCCCAACCGTTGATCAGGCGTTCTTTGAGAAACGGATCGATCTCGAAGGCGATCGTCGAGCCGTCGGGTTTAGTGATCGTTTGAGCCGGCAGGTCTACGTCGAGCGTGTAGCCTTCGGTGGCCAGAGTCTCGGCGAACAACGCATCGACCTCCCCCGCGGCGAGCCGGATCGGCAACATCCCGTTGTTGAAACAGTTGTTGTAGAAAATGTCGGCGAACGAAGGCGCGATGAGAACGCGGAACCCGTAGTCGTGTAGAGCCCACGGAGCGTGCTCGCGCGAGGAGCCGCAGCCGAAGTTGTCCCGGGCGAGCAGGATCGACGCTCCCGCATAGCGGGGGAGATTGAGCACGAAGTCGTGGTTCGGGGTTTTGCCGTCGTCGAGGTAACGCCAGTCGTAGAACAGAACGTCCTCGTAACCGCTGCGCTCGATGCGCTTGAGGAACTGCTTGGGGATGATCTGGTCGGTGTCGACGTTGGCCCGGTCCAAGGGCACCACCAATCCGCGATGTCGAACGAACGGCTCCATCACTTGTACTCCCAGTTGCGCACGTCCACGAAGTGCCCGGCCACGGCTGCCGCTGCGGCCATCGCCGGACTGACCAGGTGCGTGCGCCCGCCTTTGCCCTGGCGGCCTTCGAAGTTGCGGTTCGAGGTCGAGGCGCACCGGTCACCCGGGCGGAGCTGGTCTGGGTTCATGCCGAGGCACATCGAACAGCCGGGCTCACGCCACTCGAATCCGGCGTCTCGAAAGATCCGATCGAGTCCCTCGGCCTCGGCTTGCTGCTTCACGCGCGCCGATCCGGGTACGACGATCGCTTCGTCTACGCGCGCGTGAACGTGGTGCCCGCGAGCGACCCGTGCGGCTTCCCGAAGATCCTCGATGCGCCCGTTCGTGCAAGAACCGATGAACACGCGGTTGATCTCGATGTCGGAGATCGCCGTTCCTTCGGAGAGATCCATGTATGCGAGCGCTTTCGCGGCCGCATCGCGCTCGGTGGGATCCGCGATGTCGCTCAATCGCGGGACGGTGCCGCTCACGCCGGTCACCATTCCCGGCGAAGTTCCCCATGTCACCTGCGGCTCGATCGTAGCGCCGTCGATCCGTACGCTGCGGTCGTAGGTGCAGCCGGCGTCCGATGCCCACTCGCTCCACTCACGGGTGAGGTCGTCGAACGTTCTCTCTTGCGGAAGGAACTCACGCCCGCGGAGGTACTCGAACGTCGTGTCGTCGGGCGAGATCAGTCCTGCCCGCGCGCCGGCTTCGATCGACATGTTGCACACGGTCATGCGGCCTTCCATGGAGAGCGTTCGGATCACGTCGCCCGTGTACTCGATCACGTAGCCGGTGCCGCCGGCGGTGCCGATCTCTCCGATGATCGCGAGCACCACGTCCTTGGCCGTGATGCCGTTTCCAAGTTTTCCATCGACACGGATCTCCAGCGTTTTCGACTTGCGCTGAAGGAGGGTTTGGGTGGCCAGGACGTGTTCGACTTCGCTGGTGCCGATGCCGAAGGCGAGAGCGCCGAGAGCCCCATGGGTCGAAGTATGCGAATCGCCGCAGACGACCGTCATCCCCGGCTGAGTCAGCCCGAGCTCCGGTCCGATGATGTGCACGATACCGTTGTGGGGGTCGTGCATGTCGAAGCACGTGATTCCGAACTCCCTGCAGTTGCGCACCAGCGCTTCGATCTGGGCTCGGGCGAGCGGGTCGCTGATGGGCGCGCTGCGATCGGTGGTCGGGATGTTGTGGTCCATCGTTGCGAACGTCAGCTCCGGCCGGCGCACCCGGCGGCCCGCAATGCGCAAGCCCTCGAACGCCTGGGGCGAGGTCACCTCGTGGACGTAATGCCGGTCGATGTAGAGGATCGCGTCCTGGTCCGGCTCTTCCCGGACCACGTGGGCGTCCCAGATTTTCTCGTAGATGTTACGTGCCATGATTGCTTTCCCGTAAACGCCTTTTCCTAGTGGAAGTGGCGGGGCAGATCAATGCGGGTCGATCAGTGCGCCGGGTTGAGACGCCGGCGTTGACAAAGCCCCCATTTTTACCTAGCTTCCGCCGCTGCGCGGGCGCCGCCAGTTTTGCCCGCGGGGAGGCTGCACCATGTACACCGACCGTTCGGAGTCGTTTCCGACTACCTTTGAAGCCAGCTACGCCTGGGAATACCGTAGCCACGAAGAGGGGCTCAGGAACCTCTACGAGAAGTCCAAGGCCGCACAGTGGAATGCGGTCACGGACATCGACTGGTCGATCGACGTCGACCCGGAGGCCGAGAACGCTCCCGACGAGATCATTCCGTTTTACGGAACGAAGTTCTGGAACCAGCTCTCGGAAGCCGACATTCGCCGCTTCCGCCACTGCGGCCAGGCGTGGTCGCTCAGTCAGTTCATGCACGGTGAGCAGGGCGCTCTGATGGTTGCCGCTCAGCTCGTCGATGCGGTTCCCAACATCGACAGCAAGTTCTACGCCGCCCAGCAGGCGGCGGACGAGGCGCGCCACGTCGAGGTGTATCAAATCTACCTCGACACGAAGCTCGAGAAGCAATACCCGTGTCATCCCGAGCTGCGCACGTTGCTCGACCAGATCCTCACGACCAGCGAGTGGGACATCAAGTACCTGGGCATGCAGATCCTGGTCGAAGGCCTGGCGCTCGCCGCCTTTGGAATGCAGAACCAAGTCACCCGCGAGCCGCTGATCAAAGAGATCACCACGCGGATCATGCAGGACGAGGCGCGCCACGTGGCATTCGGCGTGCTCTCGCTCCGTGACTGGTACGCCGAGATGTCCGACGCGGAGCTGGCGGTTCGCGAAGAGTTTGCGACGGAGGCCTGCTGGCTGATGCGGGACCGCCTGTACCCGAAAGTCGTGTGGGAGGAGTTCGGTTTCCCGGTCGACGAGATGATCGAGATCACCGACAAGTCGGAGATGCAGCGGCAGTTTCGGACGATGCTGTTTTCGAAGATCGTTCCGAACGTCAAGAGACTCGGACTCTTGAACGACCGCCTGCGCGAGCAGTTCGGCAAGCTCGGGATTCTCGGATTCGAAGAATACGAGCCTTCGGCCTGACGGACCGCCGGTCTCTTCGGTCTGCCGAGTGCAGCGCGAAGGTTGCGGCCTGTTTGGTAGGAGGCGGACCGCCGGACGATGGGGTTCCGGAAAGGGGAAAAGAGCGCCGGGTGGGGGTCTCCGCAGCCTCGCGTGCCCTGGCTCCGCTTTTGTCCTTACGAGACGTCGGAGAGGCGACCCACCCGGCGCCGGGATACCGCTGCTTCGGGCCTCCGGCGGTTAGTGGCCAGAAGGCGGCATCATCGGGACCTGTCGGCGACCGGTGCGACTGCTTTGGGGGCGGGTGTCGGACGCGCAGCCGGTCATGGGGGGTGTTGACCGACCACGCGCCCGCACCCAAGAGCGGCAGTCGAAGTGTTCGGTGCCTTGACCCGGATGCAGCAAACGCCATGCCACAATGAGCAAGAGGCGAGACGCCGCAAAATCGGGCGCTTGCCGCAGGTGAGGGGGTGCCCGAGCCGGCCGACCGCGCAATTTCTTGCGGGGTCACGCAAGCTGCTGCGCGGGTATTCCGCGGGGGCGTGCGCCGTGGTATGGCTACCGGCCGAAAGACGGAAAAAGCTGGCTTTGGGCCGCCAAGGAGTGAAGGGGGCTATCGGCTTCTAGACCGGGCATGGGCGAGACACGGTACACGTTCTGTCGTATCTGCGAGGCGCTTTGCGGGCTCGAAGTGACGGTCGAAGGCGGGCGCGTCATCAGGATTCGGCCGGACCAGGAGCACGTGGCCACCGGCGGATTCGCGTGCGTCAAAGGCCTGCGCCAGCACCGGATGTACGACTCGCCCGACCGGCTGCGCCGGCCGCTGGCTCGCCAGGGCGATCAGTGGCGGGAAGTGTCCTGGCAGAGTGCCCTTCGCGGCGCCGGCGCCAAGATTGCGCAGCTACGCCGTGACTACGGCCCGGACTCGATCGCCATGTACGTCGGTACGGCTGCCGGGTTCGGCGTGCTGCATCCGATTTTCGCTCAGGGGTTCATGACCGGCCTTGGGTCGGGAAGTATGTACTCGTCCGCCACCCAGGACTGCAGTAACAAGTTCGCCGTCGCCCGCCACCTATACGGGTTTCCGTTCACGCAGCCATTCCCCGATGTTGACCGGACGCAATGTTTGATCGTCGTGGGGGCCAATCCCGTCGTCTCCAAGTGGAGTTTCCTGCAGGTGCCCAACCCCGCCAAGCGCCTCAAGGCGATCGAAGCGCGCGGAGGCAAGCTGTGGTTCGTCGATCCCCGCCGGACCGAGTCCGCCAAGGTCGCTGGGCGGCACGTGTTCATCCGTCCCGGTACCGATGTGTTCTTCTTTGCAGCTTTTCTGCGTGAGGTGATCGCGCGGGGCGGGGTGGACCGCGAGCGGGTCGAGCGCTGGATGACGGGTTTTGAGGAGCTGGCGCGACTGGTGGCGCCGTGGAGCCCCGAGCGAAGCGAGCGAGCTACGGGCGTTCCAGCGAGGGTCCTCCGTGAAATGGTCACCGATTACGTGAGCTCCAGCGGCGCAGCCCTGTACAGCTCCACCGGCGTGAACATGGGGGGCAACGGCGCGCTGGCGTTCTGGCTGCAAGAAGCGATCAATGCAGTTTCGGGAAACCTCGACCGGCCGGGAGGCACGCTCGTCGGCCGTGGCGTGTTCGACTTCCCCGCGTTCGGCAAGAAACACGGCGTTCTCCTGCGGCAAGACCGCTCTCGGATCGGTGATTTCGAAACGGTCAACGATGCATATCCGGGCGGTGTTCTCGCCGACGAGATTCTCACCCCCGGGGATCGCCAGGTCCGCGCGCTGATCGTCACCGGGGGCAATCCGCTGATCACGATGGCTAATGCGGGGCGGTTGCGCGAAGCGTTCGAAAAACTCGAGCTGCTCGTGGTCATCGACATCTTCCTAAACGAGACGGCGTCTCTCGCCCATTACGTCTTGCCGGCGACGTCTCCGCTGGAGCGACCCGACCTACCGTTCGTGTTTCCGCTCATGCTCGGCATGCAGGCCAAGCCGTATCTGCAGGCGACCGACGCGCTGGTCGAGCCCGACGGGGAGCAGCGCGACGAGGCGACGATCTATCTGGATCTGGCTCGGGCGAGTGGAGTGCCCCTATTTGGATCACCCCTGGTGCAGCGGTTGCTGGAGCTCAGCCGCTCGATCTACTCGATTGGTGCAAGGCGCAACGGCCTACCGCAGAAAGCGCTGCTGTCGGCGCTTCTTCGCATCACCGGACAAGGGAGCCTGCGGCGCTTGTTGGCTGAGCCGCACGGCCGCCTGCGCGAGCCGAATCGGGGAGGCGACTTTCTCGGCCGGCGCGTGCTCACCGACGATGGCAAGGTCCACTTGGCTCCGCCGGTTCTGCTCGACCACGCCCGCAAGCTCGAGGCGGACTTCGAGGCCGAGTTGTCCGACGGCCGGCGGTTTCGGCTGATCACGCGGCGCGCCGTGACGACGCACAACTCGTGGACGCACAACATCGAAGAGTTCGTCTCCGGGGACAGAGCCACCAACTACCTCTACGTGCATCCGGACGATGCGCGACGCCTCGGCCTGCGCGCGGGTGACGTGGTTGATGTGACCAGCGCGACGGCGACGGTGCGACTGCCTATTCGCCTGTGTGAGGACTTGATGCCGGGGACGGTGGCGCTCCCGCACGGCTGGGGGCATCAGCACGCTCGCGGGCTGCGGGTCGCAGGCCGTACGCAGGGGGTCAACGTCAATCTGCTTGCCGCCGACGGGCCGCAGGCTCTCGAACGCGTTTCGGGGATGGCGCGGCTTACGGGCATCTCCGTGGAAGTGCGCCGCGCAACGGGAAGGCGGGACGTCCGGACTTGGTCCGGCGTGCCCGAGGACGAGCAGTGCCGGCCGGAGGACGAGCCGGTGATGGAGGTCGTGTCGTCATGAGGCGTGCGTGGGCATGGGTGGCCGCTGCGTATGCGGCTGCGATGGTCGTTGCAGTGCTCGTTGCCCGAGCGGTGCCCGGGTCCGATCCTCTGTGGGTGGCCTTCGTGGCCGACGTGGCGGCAACGCTCGTCGTCTTCGGGTTCAGCGTGCTGCACGACAACTCGAGCTTTTACGACCCGTACTGGAGCCTGGCGCCCATTCCCATCGCCGTGTACTGGGTGGCCTCCGCCCCGGCACCGGCGAGCAAGCTGCGGGCGGCCCTGATCGTGGTTCTCATCTGCGTTTGGGGGCTGAGGCTCACTTGGAACTGGGCGAGAGGCTGGCAAGGTCTTGGTCACGAGGATTGGCGCTACGTGGACCTGCGGCGCAAGACCGGCCGGTTCTACTGGCCAGTGAGCCTTGCCGGAATCCACATGCTGCCGACCCTATGGGTGTTCGGCGGGCTGCTCCCGGTATATGCCGCCCTGGTTGCGGGAACTCGCGGCTTCGGCGTGCTCGACCTGGTTGCTGCGGTCGTGACGGCCGCGGCGATCTGGATCGAGGCCGAGGCCGACCGACAGCTACGCGCGTTTCGAATGCGGCCGCACCGCCCCGACGAGATTCTCGCGACCGGGCTGTGGGCGCGCTCGCGCCACCCGAACTACTTCGGGGAGATGAGTTTTTGGTGGGGGCTGTACTTGTTCGGCTTGGCCGCGGCGCCTTCGTGGTGGTGGACTGGCGTGGGCGCTCTCGCGATCACCCTGATGTTCCGCTTCATTAGTCTGCCGATGATGGAGGAGCGTATGCTGGCGCGCCGTCCCGGCTACGCCGAGCACCAGCGCCGCACCCCCCTCGTCCTCTTGACAGGGATAAGCACCTTTTCCAAGTAGTTGAAATTAAAGGAGGTGCGAAGCCGAAACGCGGTCTTTCGCGTCTCGGTCGCGTGACCGAGATTCAACTGCTCTCCATGGAGGACCGGCCGATTTTCTGTTGACAATGCCTTCTCGGCGGCGGTAACCGGTAAGGAAGAAGGATCCATGAGTGACCGGCGGACGGCCGCCGGCACGCGCCGCCTTTCCTGCTGCCGCCAAGCCTGTGCGGTGTCGCGGCGCGCCGGAGCGGGCCAGCCAGCCAAGGCCCGCAAGCAGGGGGTGTCTCCATGAAAACGAGCAGTGACGTTGCGAGGGGCCTCGCCGAGGCTCTGCTCTTCCTCTTTTTCTGCAGCCTAGCAGCCAACTTCGCGCCGCAGGCCGCGCATGCCGAATCGCTGGTCCTCGACTCCGCATCGGCCAGCCTGTCGGCG
>CAZQYE010000088.1:2257-8190 GCA_964597375.1 uncultured Myxococcales bacterium | reverse complement strand
AGCCTACAGCTCGGCGAGCTGCGCGAGGGCGGGCGCGTCGTCTGGCGCCTGGTCACCGTCGGCGCCGTCGTGAGCTGGCTTGGTGGTGCGGTCGTCGCACGCTGGGCGAGCGGTCTGACGACCGAGCTTGCCGTGCTCCTTGGAGCCGTTCTCGTCGTCACCGGACCGACAGTCCTCGTCCCCTTGCTCCGGCAGTTGCGGCTGCGGCCGAACCTCGCCTCGATCCTCAAGTGGGAAGGCATTCTCATCGATCCCCTCGGGGTGATCCTCGCCGTGTTGGTTCTCGAAGGAATCGTCGAAGAATCACGGCACGCGGTCGGCACCGCCGCCATGACGGGCCTCGGCGCTTCGCTCGCAATTGGGATCTTACTCGGAGCGGCCGGCGCCGGATTCCTGGTCGCCGTCGTTGCGCGCCATCGGATCCCCGACTTTCTCCACAACCCGGTCGTGCTGGCCACCGTGGGAACCGTTCTCGCCGCCGGCAACATGGCGCGGGCCGAGTCCGGCCTGCTCGCCGTCACCGTGATGGGCATGGCTCTGGCCTGGCAGCGGAAGATTCCCATTCAAGGCATCCTCGAGTTCAAGGAATCACTTCGGACGCTGTTCATCTCGACGCTGTTCATCGTGTTGGCGGCACGAATCGATCTTTCGGAACTTGCCAGTCAGGTTCGGCCGAGTCTTTGGCTGTTGGCGGCGCTGGTCCTAGTCGTACGTCCGCTCTCGGTTCTCGTCGCAACCATTGGAACCAAGCTCGCCTGGCGCGAGCGCGCCCTCCTCATGCTCGTCGCGCCTCGTGGAATCGTCGCCGCCGCCGTTGCGTCGGTTCTCGCGCTGCGACTAACAGACGCGGGATTTCCCGGTGCGGACGCACTCGTGCCCCTTTCTTTCTCGGTCATCGGCGGCACGATCCTCGTCTACTCGATTACGGCGCCGATCGCCGCACGCGTCCTCGGCCTGAGCGGCAGCGAGCCCGAGGGCGTGCTGTTGCTCGGAGCCCACGGCTGGGCACGCTCGATTGCACGGGCGCTGGTCGACGCCGGCGCGAGCGTCCGGCTGGCCGACCGCAACTATACGAACGTTCGCACGGCGCGCATGGACGGGCTGGAAGCTCGGTACTGTGACTTTCTCGACGAACGGATCGCCGAACGTCTCGACCTCGAGGGAATCGGAAAGTGCTTGGCACTTACGCCGAACGATCAGGCCAACGCCCTGGCCGCGCTCCATTTCAGTCGATTCTTCGACCGTTCCCAGGTTTACCAGCTCGCCCCCGAAGGCGGCCGAGCGGCGCTCGCCTCCGCCGAACTCCCGCGAGACCTGCGCGGTCGCATTCTGTTCGCCGACGGCCTCACGTTCAGCGAAATCACGCGCCGCGTAGCTCGAGGCGCCATCGTCAAAGCTACGCCGCTCAGCGAGGAGTTCGACTGGACGGCATACACGGAGCGCTATGGCCCCGATGCCGTGCCGATGTTTCTCGTCGGCCAACAGGGACGCGTGCAGGTGTTCGCAACCGACCACCCGCCGCGGCCCACCGCGGGCCAGACGGTCGTTGCACTGGTTCCACCGGACGACTCGCGTCGATCCGACACCTGAGGGCGCGTCGCCGGTCCGTGATCGCCCCAAGAGCGCCCGAACAGGGAAAGCGTTGTCCCGATCGTGCCGGATCGCGTAGCATGAATACGATGAAGACGGATCGGGCAGCGGCAGCGACGGCCGGCCTCAATCCGGCGGCGCCGCCGGCGATCGACCGCGAAGTCGAGCGGCTGGCCCCCCGCTTGATTGCACTGCGCCGCCATTTGCACGCCCACCCCGAACCGAGCGGCCAGGAGCTGGCGACCACTGCCTACCTGGCGCGGCTGCTGCGCGAGGAGGGACTCGCGGTTCGAGTGGCGCCGGCCGGCCGAGGGCTCTTCGCCGAGCCCAGGGAGACGCGGCGGGGCCGGCGCGTCGCCATCCGCGCCGACATCGACGCCCTGCGCCTTCACGATGCCAAGGACGTCCCGTACCGATCGCTAGCCGATGGGGTCTGTCACGCCTGCGGGCACGACGCCCACACGGCCGCCGCGGTAGGCGCCGCGCTTGCGCTCGAAGCGGCCGCCGGTCGAGCCGGCGATGCGGTCCCGTGGCGCTTGATCCTGCAGCCGGCCGAGGAGTCGTCCGAAGGGGCGCGCGAGATGATCGAAGCCGGGGCGATGGACGGTGTCGGCGCGATCATCGCCTTGCACGTGGATCCCGAGCGCCTGCTCGGGCACGCGGCGTTTCGTACCGGCATGCTCACCGCGTACTGCGACGAGATCGACGTGACCGTCACCGGGAGCGGCGGGCACGCGGCACGGCCGCACCATGCGGTGGATCCGATCGCGGCCGCCGCCGAGCTCGTGAGCGCCATCTACCAGTTCGTTCCGCGGGCCGTCGACTCGCGTGACCCGGTGGTCGTTACGTTCGGTTCGATTCACGGAGGCTCCACCCAGAACGTCATTCCCGAGCAAGTTCACTTGCGCGGCACCGCACGGACGCACAGCCACGCCGCTACGTCACGAGTCGAGCAGCGAATCCTGGAGATCGCATCCGGGATCGCCGGCGCAACCGGCGCCCGCATCGAAGTCGAGTTCAAGCGCGGGCCGGATGCGGTCGTCAACGACGCAGCGGTGACCGACTGCTGCAGGCGCGCGGCCGCCGACGTTCTCGGCGCGGACAACATCGAGGATATTCCCGCAGCGTCGATGGGAGGCGAAGATTTCGCCGATTATCTCGCCCACGCACCGGGCTGCCTGATGCGACTCGGTGTGGGCCGGCCCGACGGATCGACGGAAATGCTGCACTCACCGCGGTTCGATCTCGACGAGAGCGCCATTGGAATCGGCGCGCGCATTCTAGCGCGTGCCGCCTGGCGGCTGACCCAGCCGGTGGAGGCTTGCGACTCGTGAGCAGCGCCACGGCCATCGAATTTGCGCACAATGACTTTCCCACGCTCGGCGTCGAACTCGAGCTGCAGCTCGTCGACGAGCGCAGCCTGGCCCTGAAGAGCGCGATCGCCGACGTCCTCACCGGCGTGCCCAAGTCGATGGCAACCCGCTTCAAACCTGAGCTGATGCAGTGTTGCCTCGAGATCAACACGGAAATCTGCCGAACCGTCGGGGACGTCGAGGACGATTTGCGCGAGAAGCTGGCCATCGCCGACCGCCTCGCCCGAGCCGCAGGGGCCCGCCTGTATTGGGCCGGCACGCATCCGTTCTCGACCTGGCACGAGCAGCGCGTCACTCCCGACGAGCGCTACCTCGGCCTGGTCAAACTGCTGCAGGACACCGCGCGGCGCTTGGTCACGTTCGGCCTGCACGTTCACGTCGGAGTCGAAAACGGCGACAAGGCGGTCATGCTGTGCGAGCGGATCATGAACCACCTGCCCACGCTGCTCGCCCTGTCCTCGAACAGTCCGTTCTGGAACGGCCGCTATACCGGACTTCAGTCGCAGCGCAGCAAGTTGATGGACAATCTGCCGACGGCGGGCCTGCCGCCGCTGATGCGCAACTGGAGCGAGTACGTATGGCTCGTGAACCACCTGATCGAGACCGGGTTCATCAATACGATCCGCGAGATCTGGTGGGACGTCCGGCCGCACAACAACTTCGGCACCGTCGAGGTGCGAATCTGTGACTTGCCGGCCTCGCTCGAGGATGCCCTGGCGCTGACGGCCCTCGTCCAGTGCTTGATCCGAGCGCTGTCGCGCCAAATCGACGCCGGGACCTACCAGCGGGACTGCCACCCGTTCATGGTCCGCCAAAACAAGTGGCGGGCGTGCCGCCACGGTATGCAAGCACAGCTCGTCGACCCCGCGACTCAGGAGTGCCGGCCCGCCCGCCAGGTAGTACGCAGCCTGGTCGGCCGGCTGATCGACACGGCCGACGAGCTCGGTTGCCGCAGCCATCTCGATCGCGTACTCGAAATGGCTGAGCGTCCGACCGGCGCCGATCGCCAAGTACAGGCCTTCGAAGAAACCGGAGACCTCGTGGCGATCGTCCGGCGTGCTCTCGACGCACAAGAAGCTACAGCCTGAGGAACGAGAGCCGTGCATCATCACCACCGCCATCACCGCCGCGGCCACAGCAAGCGCCTGGCGATCACGCTCGGGCTGACGACCGCCTACATGATCGCCGAGGTCGTCGGCGGCCTGCTGTCGAACTCGCTGGCCTTGCTGGCCGATGCCGGCCACATGCTGTCCGACGTCGCGGCCCTCGGCCTGTCGCTCTTTGCTCTGCGGGCCGCAACGCGGCCGGCGACATCGTCGCAAACCTACGGATATTACCGTGCAGAGATCTTAGCGGCCCTCGTAAACGGAGCAGCGCTCGTCGTCCTGTCCGTCTTCATCGTTCTCGAGGCGATCGAGCGGCTGGCCGCTCCGCCCGAGGTCAAGGGCCCGCTGATGCTGGCCGTGGCGACCGGCGGCCTCATCATGAACCTGGTCGGCTTGCGTATTCTCGGTTCCGGCTCCGGCGACAGCCTCAACGTCCGCGGCGCCTGGCTGCACGTCCTCACGGATGCCCTGGGCAGCGTCGGTGCGATCGTCTCGGCCGTGCTGGTGTGGCTGCTCGGATGGAGATGGGCCGATCCGGCCGCTTCGGTGCTGATCGCCCTGTTCGTGGTCTACTCGGCCTGGATGCTGCTCAAGGAAACCGGCGCCGTCTTGATGGAGGCCGCCCCCGGCCACATCGACGTCGACGAGGTCCGCGAGGCGATGGCCTCCCTTCCGGGGGTGCTCGAGGTACACGATCTGCACGTGTGGACGATCACCAGCGGACTCGAATCGATGTCGGCCCACGTGGTGGCCGGCCAGGACGTCAGCAGCCAGAGGCTCCTCGGTGAACTGCGCGATCTCCTTGCGCACCGCTTCGGCATCCGCCATGTCACGATCCAGGTCGAGACGGCGGGATTCGAGGAAGGAGAGGTTTGCGCGTAACCGGCGGCTTCCTGGAGCGTAGAGAGCCAGTGAGGAGAAATCAGCCCGCATCCATCGGGTGAACCGGGGTTCGGCGCCCAGCCTCTGAGGTCTGACGAAAATGCGAGGTCCATACCTGGCGAGGCGCCGCCTGATGATGGCACGCAGGATGTGAAGCGTGGCTTCGATGAGCCCAATGAGCGTGTTGGTGATTCGGTCTGGTTCTACCGGGCCGTCCAGAGCCAGCGCACCGCCAATGCATTGCGTTGACAGGCGACCGCCACACGGTTATGGGTTGCTGGCGGCTCTCGAGAGCCCATAGAATGTTCATGGTGCGTATGAGGTCGAAAACTGCCCGCACGGCCGTTGCGTTGGTCGCAACGCTGGCCTGGGCATACGGGCCGATGTTCCCGGCGAGCCTTTGCATCGCCAGCGGAACGATGGCCGCTGCTGCAGCCGAGCCGGCGACCCACTGCCATCCGGCGCCGGCAACACACGAGGCGCCGGTTCGCCACGAAGGCTGTCGTGACGTCGCCACGAGCTGCTGCCTCCGGGTAACTCCCGATGATTCGGTCGGGGCCGCTTCCCCGGAACCACCGGCACCGGCGACGGTTGTCGTGCCGTTCCTGGCGGTCTCGCGCCTCGAGCATACATTCCCAACCGGGGAATCTCGGCCCGAGATCTCACCACCGAAGAAAGAACCTCCCTCCTCAACCTCCGTCCTGAGACTCTGACGTTTCCTCCCGGCGCGCTCATCGATTGAGCGGGCGCGCAAACGTGCGGCGCGAGAATAGGTGTCGCCGCACTGGACCGGTACGTTCACCGGCACAGGAGGAAACCAGTGAATCGATCAGATCAATACGTCTTGCCGGCGGCCGATCAGAAATCGCGCCGGCAGGGACATACGGAACGCCAAGGACCGTCCCTCGCCACCGGGTTAGCCGCCCGGCAACGGCTCGGCGCCGCCCTCATCGTCGCGCTCCTGTCGGTCGCATGGCCGGCG
>CAZQYE010000088.1:0-2157 GCA_964597375.1 uncultured Myxococcales bacterium | reverse complement strand
GAGGACTTGTCCTCCGAGGATCGAATTCGCACAGGCAAAGATAGATATCGGCAGCTTGGGTGCAATAAATGTCACGGCGAAAGCGGCCGGGGGGACGGCACTGCCGCACCTACCCTCGTCGATGCTTGGGGCCGGTCGGCGGCGCCGCGTGATCTGGTCGCCCAACCGCTCAAACGCGGCGATAGGCCCGAGGACGTTTTCCGTTCGCTGGCCACCGGCTTGGACGGATCGCCGATGCCCAGCTACCGGGACGCCGCCGGTGACAGCGAGCTTTGGGACCTCGTCGCGTTCGTCGAGTCGCTCCAGCAGCGTGCGGCCCGCGGGGTCAGCCCGTCGGACCTTGCGCGCGCCAGGGCACGAGTTGCGGCACAGCAACGCCAGGGTGCCCATACGGTCATCGGCGGCTGCGGCTGCCAGGCGGGAGGAAAGCAATGATGCGCTGGGCACGAAACAGAAAAAGGCCGTCGTTTAGCCCAGTCGTGGCGAGAAGCGCATGGCTGCGGGGCGCCTTTAGGACAAGCAGCCCGAGCCGGAGAACGCTTCGGGCGCTTGTAGTCACGATCGCCGCAACCACTGCCGCCTGCGGGACCATCAACCACGAGCTGCAGCAACGGGTTGCAGCCGAAGCGGCCGGCCTCGAGCCCCGCGTCGAGGACCATTCCGCGGTGCGCGAGGTCGCGTTGCGTACGGCCGAAAACCGGCTGGCTCTTCCCGCCGCAGCGGAGCTACCCGAACACGCCGGCCTCGACGACTACGTGCGCATCGCGCTTCGCGACAACCCTGAGATCCGCAAGGCGATCCGCGACGTTCAGGTACTCGGCTACCGGGTCCCACAGGTCACGTCGCTCGACGATCCGATGGTCCGCTTCGTTCCGCCTACGGGCGACATGGTCCAGACCGCCGCCGGCATGCTCGGCGGCGCTGTCGGCGTCTCCCAGAAGATCCCCTTCCCCGGCAAGCTCACCGCCAAGGGACGCATCGTCGAGCAATCGGTCCGCATGGCGCTCGACAAGCTCGCCGACGTCCGCATTTCGACGGTATCGCGAGTCAAGAAAGCGTACTACGACTACTACCTGGCCGACATCTCGATCGCCATCACGCGCGACAGCCAAGCCCTTCTACGCCAGATCCGTGACGTTGCAGCGGCGCGCTATCGCGCCGGCGTCGCCACGCAGCAGGACGTCCTGCGCGCCGAGGTCGAGCTGTACAATCTCACGAACGAGCTGATCACGCTCGAGCAGCAGAAGTCCACCGCGTCGGCACTTCTCAACTCGCTCATGAATCGAAACGTCGAGGCCTCGCTGCCGCCACCGGCACCGTTCGACCTCGAGAAGGTCGACTGGAAGATGCCCCAGCTCATGGCGCGCGCCGTCGAGCAGAGCCCTCGTCTGGCACGCCTGCGCGATCAGATCCGCCGCGATCTCGAAGCGGTCAAGTTGGCCCGTCTCGACTACTTTCCGGATATCACGGCGGGCGCCACCTACACATTCATCTCCAGTTCGGGCGTCAGCCCGGTCGCCAGCGGCAACGATGCCTGGAACCTCGGCCTGGGCATCAACCTGCCGATCTGGTGGCAGAAACAGCGGGCGCAGGTCCTCGAAGGCAACGCACAGATTCTGTCCTCGGTCGAAGAGTACAGCGCCCTGCGCAACACGATCTTCTTCGAACTCGAGGACGCGCTGGTCAAGATCGACACCCAGTACCGCCAGGCCGTTCTGTTTCGAGACTTGATCGTTCCACGCGCTTGGCAGGCGGTCGAGGCATCGACCTCGAGCTACCGGGCCGGTGCCCTGGAGTTCACGGCGCTGATCGAGAACTGGCGCAAGTGGCTCGACTTCGCCTTGGCCTATCACCGCGCCCTGGCCGGAGTCGAGCAGCGTTTCGCCGACCTCGAGCAGCTCGTCGGTGTCGCGCTGCCGCGGCTGCCCGCCCAGCCGGCGGCCGGCACGTCCGAACCAGTATCCGGCAGCACGCCTGCGGCCGGCGCGACTCGCACCGATTCGGTTGCAGGCGGCGGTGCTGCCGCCGGCACCGCCCTTGCCCGCGCGGCCGCAGCCAGCAACGCGACTTCCCGTGGCCACGATCCGGCCGGCCCGACTCGCACCGATTCGGTGGCAGACGGCAGTGCTGCCGCCGGCACCGCCATTGCCCGTGCGG
>CAZQYE010000087.1:0-8395 GCA_964597375.1 uncultured Myxococcales bacterium | reverse complement strand
CCTGGTCGGCCGCGGCGTCGAGGGACCACGCGTCCTGTCCTGTGCAGCCGAGACGGACGGCCGGCTCTATCAGCTTCTTTGGTGTGAGTTCCCCGCGAGCCGCTATCTCGAGCGCACCGGGGTCAAGCGCGGACAGCGCCTTACTCGCGCCAAGATCGAGGAGGGCGCCATCTACCCGCGTGCCGACTTTCCCGGCTTGAAGAAAGCCGCTCTCGAGCAGGTGCCAGGGGTGTTTGATCGCGCCCTGTCCGAGGCCGGACTTACGGCGGTGGACGTGCTGATCGTCCGGCACGTTCTTCCCGACGTCGAACGGGAGCTCGAAGAGAAGCTCGCCGCAAAGGCAGGCCGGATCGAACGCGACGACAGTGTGTACATGTACGCTGCTTCGTTGCCGCTCGCGTTGGCCTCGGCGCTGGCCGGCGGCCGCATCGAGCCCGGCGAAACGGTGGCCTTGGTCACCGCCGGGTCTGGTGCCTCCTGGGGCACGATGGTGGTGGAGGTGTGACGCGATGAGCGCTCCCGCGAGAAGTCGGATTCTGGGCTGCGGGTTCAAGGTCCCGGACATGGTCGTAACCAACGACGACCTCGCGCCGATCGTGGATACGTCGGACGAGTGGGTGCGTCAGCGAAGCGGTATCGTGGAGCGGCACTACGTCGATAACGATGAAGGCAGTGTCGCACTTGCCGAGGATGCAGTTGTCCAGGCGCTCGCCCGCGCCGGCGTCGAGATCGGCGAGGTGGATGCTGTAATTTGCTGTACGCTGAGTCCGGACGTGGACTTCCCTGGGAACAGTGCGCTCTTGCACGGCCGGCTCGGCCTGCGGCCGCTTCTGGCTTTCGATGTTCGCAACCAGTGTTCGGGCTTCGTGTATGCCTTGGCGATCGCCGACCATCTGATTCGCAGCGGGGCGGCGCGGCACGTGCTCGTGGTGGGAAGTGAAGTTCACTCCTCGGGGCTCGATTTCGAGGGCCCCCGAGGCCGGGACGTCACGGTTCTGTTCGGCGACGGTGCCGGCGCCGTCGTGATTGGTCCGAGCGATCGGGAAGACCGCGGGTTCCTGACCTTCAAGCTGCATGCCGAGGGCAAGTATGCGGACAAGCTGTGTGTGATCGGCCCCTCCCACCGGCGCAGGCCGCGGCTGGATTTGTCCGTGGCTCCCCCCGAGGACGATTACGTGTTCCCCAAGATGGAGGGGCGCTACGTCTTCAAGCACGCCGTGACCCGAATGGGGGAGGTCATCCGCGAGGCGCTCGACGATGTCGGCGCCACGGTGGACGATCTCGATATGCTGCTTCCGCACCAGGCAAACTTGAGGATCAATCAGCTGGTCGCGATGGGATTGGGGATCGGCGAGGAGCGCATGGCCAACAACATCGACCGGTACGGGAATACCACTGCCGCGACGATCCCGATTCTACTGACGGAGACACTCGACGAAGGCCGGATCCGCGAGGGGGATCTAGTGTGCTTCGCGGCGTTCGGCGCGGGATTCACGTGGGCGGCGGCGCTGGCGCGCTGGTGACGATTTTCGTTGACTTTTAGGCCCAAGTTCCATATAATCGGCCGACGCTGTTTCCTACCCCAAGCAGGAGGTTCCCTTGAGCGATTTCAAAGTCGGCGAGAAGGTCGTTTACCCGGCCCACGGCGTGGGTGTCATCGAGGCTGTTCAGTCGCGTAAGCTCTCCGGTGCAGAGACGAAGTTCTACACACTCCGGATTCTCGATACCGATATGAAGATCATGATCCCGACGGCCAACGCCCGCTCGGTCGGCCTGAGGCGGGTCATCGGCAAGGACATGGTCGGGAAGGTCTACAAGGTCTTGCGCGAGAAACGCGTCCGGATCGACCAAGCCACCTGGAATCGCCGTTACCGGGAGTATACCGAGAAGATCAAGACCGGCTCGGTTCTCGAGATCGCCGCGGTTCTTCGCGATCTGTTCATGCTCAAGGGGGACAAGGAGCTGTCGTTCGGCGAGCGAAAGATGCTTGACACGGCGCGTAATCTGCTCGTCAAGGAGCTGGCGATCGCGAAATCGCACAGCGAAGAAAAGATCATGGAGGAACTCAAGACGATTTTCGGCCACTGAGCTTGCATGGCCGACTGAGAAGAACGAGGGCCGGGCGTTGCCCGGCCTTCTTTTTTGCGGATGGCAGGCGTCACGCCCACAGTGTTGATCGTGCCCGCCGCGGGCACTGGCAAGCGGCTCGGCCTCGGGCCGCCGAAAGCGCTTGCCGACGTCGGGGATATGGCGCTCGTTCGGGCGACGCTCGAGGCATTCACGGACATCGAGGCGATCGTCGAGGCAATCGTCGCTGCTCCCGCAAGCGCCCTCTCCGAGGTGGCACGCGCTCTAACCGGGATCTCCTGGCGCGACTGTGAGGTCCGAGTGGTGCCGGGCGGGGCCACCCGGCAGGAATCCGTGCGACAGGGGCTCGAGTCTGTCCGCAGCGCGGCACAGCTGGTATGCGTCCACGACGGCGCGAGGCCGCTGGTCCGCCGCGGGCTGATCGAGGCCGTCCTTCAAGCCGCCGCGGTGTCGGGAGCGGCTACCGCCGCCCGCCGGCCGGCCGATAGTGTTCGTGAAGACGTAGCGGACGGCCGAACACGCCCCCTCGACCGAGAGCGTCTATGGCTGGTCGAGACGCCGCAGGCTTTCCGCCGAGAGCTTCTCGCCAGAGCCCACGGTTCGGCTCGCGCCAAGGGCGAGACGTTCAGCGACGATGCTTCGCTCGTCGAGGCAATGACGGGTTGTACGGTCGAGATGGTCGCCAGCGGGGGCGGGAACGTGAAGGTTACGACTCCGGGGGATCTGGAACTGGTTCGAGCCGTGCTCGCGCGGCGGCGCCGAGAGCATCGTTGAGGCTGCCCGAGCGAAGCGGCTCGGGCGAAATCTCGACGCCATCGAACCCGTTCGCCAGCACGGCCGCCTCGATCCTGCGGCGTTCGTCTGGGCGCCCGAGGCGGTCGAACTCGGCGGCAGCGATCTCCACGCGAGCGCGGTCGCCGAGGTGGCGCACGCGCAGTTCCCGGTAGCCCAAGCCCCGCAGGGCGCGCTCGGCGCCGGCCACCTGGGCCAACCGCCTGCGCGTAATCCGCGTTCCGTACGGAAAACGCGACGCGAGACAGGGGGAGGCCGGCTTTTCCGCGGTGGGCAGACCGTAGTAGGCCGACAACGCGCGCACCTCGGCCTTACTGAGGCCGGCTTCGACGAGAGGGTGGCGCACGCCGAGTTCCTCGGCGGCGCGGAGTCCGGGCCGGTAGTCCCCTAGGTCGTCGCGGTTCACACCGTCGGCGACGTGAGCGAACCCGTTCCTGCGGGCCTCCCGCCAGCAGATCGGGTATAGGGTCTGCTTGCAGAGGTAGCAGCGGTCCGGCCGGTTTTCCGCGTAGCCTTCGACCTCGAGTTCGTCGACCGGGACCACCCGATGGGGGGACCCGAAGCGACGTGCCAGGATGCGCGCTTCGTCGAGTTCTTCCTCCGTGTTCGTTGGAGAGTCTGCCGTGACGGCCAAGTGCCGCACGCCGGACTGGAGCGACACGACCCGGAGCAACAACGTCGAATCCACTCCCCCCGAGAACGCCACCACGATGGACTGCATCTCCCGGATCAGTCGCTCGAGCCGCTCGAGCTTTTTTGCGAGCTGCGGATCCATGGCGTTCAGATTCCCTCGGGGCCGAACAGCGGACCCGTCAAATAGCGCTGTCCGGTATCGCAGAACACCGTGACGACGGTCTTTCCCGGCCCGAGCTCAGCTGCCACCTCGAGCGCCGCAGCGCAATTGGCTCCCGAGGAAATACCGACCAGGATTCCTTCCCGGCGGGCGAGCTCTCGGGTCATTTCTTCTGCGGTATCGTCGCTGATCGTGATCACGCGGTCGATGAGACTCCGGTCGAGAATGTCGGGTACGAAACCGGGTCCGATTCCTTGAATTCGATGGTAGCCCGGCTCGCCGCCCGATAGAACGGGCGAACTCGCCGGTTCGACCGCGATGATCTGAGCGCCGGGGCGCTCTCGGCGTAGGACGGATCCAACCCCGGTGATCGTTCCGCCGGTTCCGACGCCGGCGACGAATGCATCGATCTGCGGGCACTGGGCCAGCAGTTCGCGCGCCGTCGTACGCCGGTGCGCCTCTGGGTTCGCCGGGTTCGAGAACTGTTGCGGCATGAAGTAGTCGGGATTGCGCTCGAGGATCTCGGTGGCTTTGTCGATCGCTCCATGCATGCCTTTGGTGTCCGCCGTCAGGATGAGCTCGGCACCGTAGGCTTCCAGGAGCCCCCGCCGTTCGAGGCTCATCGTGTCGGGCATCGTGAGGACGAGCCGGTAGCCTCGCGCAGCGGCGACCAGCGCCAGTCCGATTCCCGTGTTGCCGCTCGTGGGTTCGATGATGGTTCCCCCGGGCTTCAGCCGGCCGTCGGCCTCGGCAGCCTCGATCATGGCCAAGCAGATCCGATCCTTGACGCTGCCGCCGGGATTGAGCGATTCGAGCTTCGCGACGACGCGCGCGCAGTCGGGGCCCGGCAGCCGTTCGAGGGCGACGACGGGCGTGTTGCCGACGAGATCGAGTGCGTTGTCTGCGAGTTGGCGAGGCAGAGGCATCGGGGGCTCCGAGGCGCCCGGATGATAGGAAGGCGTCTGGCGGTTGTCAATGCGGGTCCCGTGGCGGCTTTCCGGCCGCTTCCATTGTCCGATATGCGTGTTACGTTGAGTGGGATAGGCTGCCTGCGGGCGGCGCAGAAGGAGTGTGTCGATGGCCGACGATGAAAAAGACCTCGGCTTCAAAGTAGAGGACCGGCGGCGATTCGACGCCAGCGGCGAGGCGCGCGATACGGGCGGGGACGAGGAAGAAGACAAGGATGCCTCCCGCGAGCAGACGGCAGAGTCGAGCGCTCGATCGGCTGGCGAAGAGACCCAAGGGCAGGGGCAGCAACAAGACGACGGTGCCGCGCAGCGGGCGCAGGCTGGAGGGGGACCGGCCGGTGAGCTGACCTTCTCCAGTTTCGTGGTCGGGCTGGCGTCCCAAGCCTTCATGTTTCTAGGGTTGGCGCCGGACCCGCAGACGGGGGTCGTCCATCAAGACCTCGGTCAGGCCAAGGCCATGATCGACATTCTCTCGATGCTCGAGGCGAAGACGGCCGGAAACCTCGATGAGGATGAAGCGCACATGATGGAAGAAATGCTCTACGAACTTCGGCTCCAGTACGTCAAAGCGGTCAAGGGCGGGGGTCGTCCGCCTCAGGAGGAAACTCGATGACCAAGACCAGATCCCTTCTCATGGCTGCAGTCGTCGCGGGCGCCGTGATCGGCGTCGGCGTAACCGTCTCGCTCAACCGCCAGAGTTGTGCGCCGGCCGACGAGGTGACCAGGCCCGCCGTCCTACCGGTCAGTCACGACAAAGCCGTCCGCGCGGCGCGACTCCCTGATTTTTCGAAGATCGTCGAACGCCTCAGCCCGTCGGTCGTGAACATCTCGGTGATTCCCGAAGAGAAGGTCGTGCCTCGCCGGCGTGGCGAGATCGATCCGTTCGAATTCTTTTTCGGGCGACCTGGCAGGCGTTCGCGTAGCCTTGGCTCTGGGGTGATCATCGACGAAGACGGTTACATCGTCACCAATCATCACGTGGTCGAGGACGCCGGCAAACTGCTGGTGAAGCTCGAGAACGAGAAAGAATACGAAGCCGAATTGATCGGGAGCGATAAGAAGACGGACATCGCCGTCATCAAGATCGATGCCGACGGGCTCGTTCCGATTGCGCTCGGGGACTCCGACGAGCTGCGCGTCGGCGAGTGGGTGCTCGCCATCGGCAACCCCTTCGGCCTCGACCACACGGTCACGGCCGGCATCGTCTCGGCGAAAGGCAGGCGGCTGAGACGGCCCGACAGTAGTCCGTACGACGACTTCATCCAGACGGACGCGGCGATCAATCCTGGCAACTCCGGCGGCCCGCTCGTCAACCTCGCCGGGCAGATGGTTGGGATCAACACGGCGATCTACTCGCGCTCGGGAGGCAACATTGGAATCGGCTTCGCCATCCCGGTGAACATGGTTCGCGAGATCGTCCCGCAGCTGAAGGAAACCGGACACGTGACGCGGGGATGGCTCGGTGTGATGATCCAGCCGGTCAACGAGGACATCGCCGAGAACCTCGGACTGCCTGAAGCGAAGGGTGCGCTGGTGGCGTCGGTGACTCCGGACAGTCCGGCTGAGCGGGGCGGCATCCAGCGCGGCGACGTGATCGTCGAGTTCGACGGCCAGGACGTACCGAAGTCGGCCGATCTGCCGTCGATCGTCGCCGGCACGCCCGTCGGCAAGAAGGTCGAGGTCGTGGTGATTCGCAACGGCGAGCGTAAGACCATCGAGGTCGAAGTCGGCAAGCTCGAGGAAGGGGAAGCGGCCGGCGAACCGGTGAAGGCCGGTAAGCTCGGACTCGTGGTTCAGAACATCACGCCGGACATCGCCCGCGAGCTCGATCTGGACAAGAAAATCCAGGGCGTCGTCGTGTCGGCCGTGACGCGGGGATCTCCCGCGGACGAGGCCGGCATCATGCCGGGCGACGTCATCGAGATGGTCGGCAACAAGCCGGTCAAGAACGTCGCGGAGTTCCGCAAGCTCGTATCCGAACGCGGCGAGGGCGAGAGCATCCTGGTGCTGGTGCGGCGCGACGACCAGACCCTGTTCCGCGTCATCAAGCCGGCGGAAGACTGAGGACGGGGACCGGCGGGCCGATGGGCCGGCGGTCGGCGCGCTCGAGAACTCTGACCTGGCTGTTGCTCGTGGTGCCGCCGCTCCTGGCGGCAGCTGCGCTGGCGGCCTGGCTCGAGGTGCTGCATCTCGAGCGTGTCCTCGAGGTAAAGTTCAGCGGCCGGCGCTGGGACTTTCCATCCCGAGTCTATGCCGATGCGATGCCGCTCGTTCTCGGTGTCTCGACCAGAGATGAGCGCTTTCGCCGCAGACTCGAGCTACTCGGGTATCACCGTGTCTCTTCGCGTCCGGCCCGGCGGGGCGAGTACTTCGTAGATCCCGAAGGGCGCAGCCTCGACATCCGCTTGCACGTGTTCGAATATCCGACGCACCGGGAACCGGGCCGGCTGCTGCGGCTGTGGCTCAACCGGGAGGGCCGTATCGTCCGGGTCGTGGACGAGCGCGGGGACCCGGTTTTCGACGCGTTTCTCGAACCCGTTCTGATTGCCGGGCTGCACGGGGACGCTCCTGAGGAGCGGCGCGAGATGGCCCTCGACGAGATTCCCGTTCCGCTGGTGCGCGCCGTTCTTGCCGTCGAGGACCGGCGTTTCTTCGAACACGGAGGAATCGACCCGCGAGGCCTGGCCCGGGCTCTGGTGGCCGATCTCAAGGCCGGCTCGGTGCGGCAGGGCGGGTCGACGATCACCCAGCAGCTCATGAAAAACTTCTTCCTCACCTCTGAGCGCACCCTCGGGCGCAAATTGCGCGAGGCGGTGATGGCACTCATTGCAGAGCGTCGTTTCTCGAAGAACGAGATTCTCGAGAACTACCTCAACGAAATCTACATGGGGCGGGACGGCCGCATGGCGATCCACGGCATGTGGGCCGCAGCGAAGTTCTACTTCGGGCGCGAGCCGCGCGAGCTCACGCTCGGGCAAATCGCGACGCTGGCGGGGATGATCCGGGCTCCGAACGCATACTCTCCGCACAAACACCCCGACAGGGCGCGGGCTCGCCGGGACGTCGTGTTGCGGTTGATGCGCGATCTCGGCGACATCGACGAGGCGACCTACCAAGCTGCCATTGCCGAACCTCTCGGAGCGGTCCCGCCACGACCGCGCATCAGCGCTGCTCCGTACTTCGTCGACGCCGTGCGGCGCGAGCTGGCGGGACGGTTCCCGGCCCGCGTGCTCGAGACCGAGGGGTTTTCGATTTTCACCACGGTCGACATCGACGTACAGCTTGCCGCCGAAGAGGCCTTGCGGGAGGGACTCGCCGACCTCGAAAGGCGTTATCCCCACCTGCGTGCCGAAAATAGCGGACAGACGCTGCAGGGAGCCCTGGTAGCGCTCAGCCCGCGTTCGGGGGCGGTGCTGGCCGTGGTCGGCGGCCGGAGATTTCGCGACAGCCCGTTCAATCGAGCCCTCGATGCCAGGCGGCAGCCGGGATCGGTCTTCAAGCCCGTCGTCTACGCCGTGGCGCTGTCGAGCGAGCACAAGGGGAAGCGGCACTTTACGCCTGCGACGCTCGTCGACGACGAACCGCTGGTGTGGGAGTACGACGGCCACACGTGGTCCCCGGCGAATTACGAAAACGAGTACCACGGGCGGGTGACCGTGCGGGCGGCGCTCGAACATTCGATGAATGCGGCCACGGCACGCATCGCCCGGGATGTCGGCATCGACGCCGTTCGCGAGCAGGCGATCGCCATGGG
>CAZQYE010000086.1:0-8459 GCA_964597375.1 uncultured Myxococcales bacterium | reverse complement strand
CTCGAGAGGCGGGGATCATGATTTACCACCTGCTGCTGCCGCTCGCGGGCGACTACACGGTCTTCAACGTCATTCGCTACATTACGTTCCGCGGCGTGCTCGCGGCGTTGCTGTCGCTCGTCATCTCCTTCGTATTCGGCCCGCGACTGCTGCGCGCTCTCAAGGAAGGTCAGGTCGGCCAACCGGTGAGCGAGTTCGCGCCGGCGGGTCATGCAGCCAAGCAAGGAACGCCGACGATGGGCGGCGTCTTGATCCTCGCATCGTTGCTCGCCTCGGTGCTGCTGGTGACGGACCTCACGAACCGCTACGTGCTCGTGACGATCGCCATGATCGTCGGGTTCGGCGTCGTCGGCGGCGCCGACGATTGGCTCAAGGTCAGCCGTGGCAAGAACGCCGGCCTTTCGATTCGCGTGAAGCTCGCCTGGCAGGTGGTGATCGCGACGCTCGGGATCGGCGCGTTGATGTTGCTCGGCGGCTTCGACACCACGCTCGCCGTGCCGTTCTTCAAGAACGTCCGCCCCGATCTCGGATGGATGTACCTGCCGTTCGCCGTGTTCGTGATCGTCGGCTGCTCGAACGCCGTCAACCTGACCGACGGCCTCGACGGCCTCGCCGTCGGTCCGGTGATGACGACGGCCGCGACCTACGCGATTCTTTCCTACTGTGCGGGCCACGCCAAGATCGCCTCGTACCTGCTCATCACGCCCGTGGCGGGGGCAGGGGAACTCAGCATCGTATGCGCCGCGATGGCGACCGCGAGTCTCGGCTTTTTGTGGTTCAACACCTATCCCGCGCAGATGTTCATGGGCGACGTCGGCGCTCTCGCCCTCGGCGCCGGGCTCGGGACGGTTGCCGTGGTGTCGAAGAACGAGCTCGTGCTGGCCCTGGCCGGCGGCATCTTCGTCGCCGAGGCACTGTCGGTGATCATCCAGCTTTCTTCGCTCAAGCTGCGAGGCAGCAAGGTGTTCCTGATGGCGCCGATTCACCACCACTACGAAGAGAAAGGCTGGCCCGAGCCGCAGATCATCGTGCGTTTCTGGATCGTCTCCGTGATTTGCGCGTTGATGACGCTCGGTACGCTCAAACTCCGTTGAACGAGGCGCGGACACCGCGATCGGCGCTGGTCGTAGGGCTCGGCAGCAGCGGACTGGCCGCTTGCCGATTGCTCGCCGCACGCGGAGCGCGGGTGCTTGCGACCGACGACGGCGACGTGCCGGCACCGGCCGGCATCGAACGTCTTGACGCCGAGCGCGCAGGCCGGGTGGCCTCCGAGGTCGACTTGGTGGTGGTCAGCCCCGGCGTGGCGGCCTCGCACCCGTTACTCGAGCGGGCCCGCAAGGCCGGCGCCGAGATCGTCTCCGAACTCGAGCTCGGTGCACGCTACGTCGCGGCGCCGGTTGCCGCCGTTACGGGAACCAACGGCAAGAGCACCACCGCGACCCTGCTCGCGCGAATGCTCGAGGCCGACGGCCGCCGGGTCTTTCTCGGCGGCAACATCGGCAACCCCGTGTGCAATGCCTCCGGCGTTGCGTTCGATGCCTGCGTCCTCGAGGTCTCGACGTTCCAGCTCGAGTGGATCGCGAAGTTCCGCCCCTCGGTGGCGGCGGTGCTCAACCTTTCGCCCGATCACCTCGACCGCCACGGCAGCATGGAGGCGTACCGGGCGCTCAAGCTGCGCATCTTCGAGAACATGACCGAGGACGACCGTGCAGTGCTCGGCCGCGAGCAGCAGTGGTGGCGGGAAAGCGCGCCGCGCTTGCGGCCGCGGGTGTCGACGTTCGGCGCCACGGCGTGCGAGGGGGAGGGGACGGTCTACGATGCCGCCGCGCGGGTGGTCTCCGCGCCCGGCGGGTGGAGAATCGCCGCCGGCGATGCTTGGCCGCGGGCGGCACACGATTTCGAAAACCTCGCCGCCGCATGCGAGATGGCGCGCCTGCTCGGCGTGGCGCCGAGTGCGGCGGAGCAGGCGGCAAGGGCGTTCACCGGGCTTCCTCACCGGCTCGCCCTGGTGGCCTGCCACCGGGGGATCGAGTTCTGGAACGACTCGAAGGCGACCAATCCGGGAGCCGCGTTGCGCAGCATCGAAGCCATGACCGCTCCGGTGATCTTGCTCGCCGGCGGCCAGAGTAAGGGGGCGGACTTCTCGGTGCTTTCGGGAGCGGCCCGGCGACTGCGCCTCGTGGTTGCCTACGGTGCTGCGGCGGCCGAGATCGAAGGCGCCGTCTCGGGTGCGGTTCCCGTGGAGCGCGCCGGCGGACTTGCCGAGGCGTTCGATCGAGCGGTAGGATCGGCACGAGAGGGCGACTGCGTGTTGCTCGCTCCCGCGTGCGCGAGCTTCGACGAGTTTGCGAGCTACGCCGAGCGCGGGCGGCGTTTCGAGGAGTTGGTCGAGAGGTGGTGTGGTGAGCAAGAGCAGTAAGCGATCGACGCGCCTGAGGGTGACGGCGGGAGACAAGCCGGACCCCTGGATCGTCGGTGTCACGGTGTTGCTGGCGCTGATCGGGTGCGTGTTCGTTCTCGACACGACGTTCTTCTACTCGCAGCAGTACTACGGGGACGGCTACTCGATGGCGCTGCGCCAGGGCGCGGCGCTGATCGCCGGCGGAGGGCTCGCGTGGATGCTGTCGCGCTGCCGGTCCGACCGGATCGAGCGCTGGGCCCCGGGGCTGTTCGCCGGCGCGCTGCTGCTCACGGTGCTGCCGCTGATTCCCGGGATCGGCCACTGCGCCAAGGGCGCATGCCGGTGGATCGACGCCGGGCCGATTCGGATGCAGCCGAGCGAGTTGGCCAAGGTCGCCTTCGTCGCTTACTTGGCGGCGACGCTGACCCGCAAAGGCACGAAGCTGCGTGACTGGCGCTATGGTCTGCTACCGACGCTCGCCGTCACCGGTGTGTTCGCCGCGCTGCTCCTGAAGGAGCCGGACTTCGGCACGACGGTTCTCGTGGTGGCTCTCGGATGCGCGATGATGTTCCTGGCGGGCGTTCCGCTTCGCCACCTGCTCCTCGTGCTGGTCCCGGCCGTCGCCGGTGCAGTGGCTCTCGTGCATGGCGACGACATTCGCCTGCGCCGGCTTCTTTGTTTCTCCGATCCGTGGGAAGACCCGACCGGAGCCTGCTACCAGATCGTTCAGTCCTACCGGACCTTCGGCTCGGGCGGACTGGCGGGAATCGGGATCGGCGCGTCCACGCAAAAGGCCGGCTGGCTGCCCGAAGCCCACACCGACTACGTCTTTGCCGTGATCGGTGAGGAGGCGGGACTGATCGGTGCCACGATCGTGTTGCTCTGTTTCTGCCTGCTGGCGTACCGTGGATTTCGCGTCGCCCACCGGCACCCCGAGTCGTTCGGCCAGTTGCTCGCCGCCGGCATCACCTTGGCCCTGGTCAGCCAGGCTCTGTTCAACATGGGGGTCGTCCTCGGGCTGCTCCCGCCAAAGGGCCTGGTACTGCCGTTCTTTAGTTACGGGGGCTCCTCGTTGCTCATCACGATGGCGGCCATGGGCGTGCTGATGTCGCTGTCCCGCGAGCTGCGCGAGCGGTGAGACTGGCGCTGGCCGGAGGGGGCACCGGCGGCCACCTGTTTCCCGGCCTGGCCGTCGCGGCCGAGGCTCGGGCGGCCGGCGACGAGGTCGTCTTCTTCGGCTCGACCGGGGGAATCGAAGCGCGCCTGGTGCCCGAGGCCGGCTACGAGCTGATCGCCGAGCCGCTGTCGGGGGTTCGCGGGGCGAGCCCGGCGGCCGCGTTGCGCGGGCTCGCCCGGGCGGGGCGGGCCGCATGGCGCATGCGCCGGGAGCTCGAGCGCCGCCGGATCGACGTCGTCGTCGGTTTGGGTGGCTACGCCTCGGCCCCGGCGGTGATCGGCGCTGCAGGCCGGCGGCCGGTCGTGCTGCTCGAGCAAAACTGCGAACCGGGACTGGCCACCCGGGTCCTGTCGCGGCTGGCGGCGCGCGTGTGTACGAGCTTCGAACAGACCGCTTCTCATCTGCCGCCGGGACGTGCCGTGTGGACTGGAAACCCCGTGCGGCGCGAGATCGAGACCGCCGCAGACGCAGGCCCGGGCGATCGCTTGCTGGTGCTCGGCGGCAGCGGCGGCGCCCGCAGCCTCAACCGCGCCGTCGTGCGCGCCCTCGCCGGGTTGTCCGAGCGAATGGCCCTGCCCGCGGTGCTGCACCAAACCGGCCGGCGCTGGCTCGACGAGACGCGTGCGGCCTACCGGGACGCCGGGCTTGAGGCACACACCGAAGCGTTCGTCGGCGACATGGCCGCGGCCTACGCCGGGGCGCGCCTGGCGGTGTGCCGGGCGGGAGCGACCACGGTCGCCGAACTCGTGGCGACGGCGACGCCGGCGGTGTTGGTTCCCTACCCGCATGCCGCCGCCCACCAGGTGGCCAACGCCCGTGCTCTCGTTGCCGCCGAAGCCGCGGTGATCGTCGCCGACGACGAGCGGCTTGCCGACTCGCTCGCACAGGTACTCGGCGGGTTGCTCGAAAGGCCCGAGCGGATAGACTCGATGGCTGCACGCCTGCGTGAGATGCGACGGCCGGGTGCCGCGGCGAGGGTTCTCGAGGTCGTGCGCGCCGTCGCCCTACGAGATCGATGACCGACCAGCGACACAGTACTTCGGAGATCCTGCCGGGTCTCGAGCCGGCGGCGCTTGCGCGGCCGGGAACGGCGCTGCGCGGGCGCATTCACCTGGTCGGAATCGGCGGTATCGGCATGAGTGGGATCGCCGAGGTGCTGATTACCCTCGGCTACCGCATCAGCGGCTCCGATTTGCGAGCGAGCGAAGCCACCAGGCGCCTGGCCGACCTCGGCGCCGAGATTCACATCGGCCATGATGCCGCCCACGTCGGTGCCGACGCTGATGTCGTCGTGGTTTCCTCGGCGATCGACGACGCGAATCCGGAGGTGCGCGAGGCGCGCCGCTTGCGCATTCCGGTGATCGCCCGCGCGGAAATGCTGGCCGAGCTGATGCGCATGAAGTGCGCCGTCGCCGTGGCGGGGGCGCACGGGAAGACCACGACCACCTCGCTCATCGCGGACGTTCTCGGACGTGCCGGCTTCGACCCGACGATCGTCCTCGGCGGCCGCCTGCGGGCGCTCGGCGGTACGAACGCACGCCTCGGGCGGTCGCGTTACATGGTGGCCGAGGCCGACGAGAGCGACGGCAGCTTCCTGTTGCTCAAGCCCACGCTCGCCGTCGTCACGAACGTCGACCGCGAACACATGAACACGTACGGTTCGATGGAACGCTTGATCGACGCCTACGTGTCGTTCGTCAACGGCATTCCATTCTACGGGCGGGCGTTTCTGTGTACCGATTGCCCCAACGTGGCGTCGATGCTCGGCCGCCTGAAGAAGCGCTACACGACCTACGGGACCAGCATCGATGCGGACTTTTGCGCCGCAGACATGCGCTTCGAAGGGATCTCGTCGACCTTCGAGGTGATTCACCGCGGTGCGGCGCTCGGTTCGGTGCGGATCGACATGCCCGGACGGCACACGGTTTTGAACGCGCTGGCGGCGATCGCCGTCGGCATGGAGTTTGGGGTGCCGTTCGCCGAGTGCGCAGCGGCCCTGGCGGCGTTCGAGGGCATCATGCGGCGCTTCGAGATCAAGGGCGAACGGGGCGGTGTGCTGGTCGTGGACGATTACGGGCACCATCCAACCGAGATCAAGGCCACCCTGAGTGCGGCGGCGTCGTTCGGCCGCCGGGTGGTCGCCGTGTTCCAGCCGCACCGGTACACGCGCACGGCGGATTTGTTCGAGCAGTTTTTGCGGGCCTTCGACGACGCCGACGAGGTGGTCGTCACCGATATCTATCCGGCCGGCGAAGTTCCCATCGAAGACCTCCACGGCGAGCGGCTTGCGGGCGCCCTGGCGCGCTGCCACCGCGGAACGGTCCGTTACGTTCCATCCGGCCCCGAGCTGCCGGGGGTGGTCGCCGAGCGGGCGCGTCCGGGAGACCTCGTGATCACGCTCGGCGCCGGCGACATCACGGCGGCCGCCGGAGAAATCCTTTCCGCGCTTGAGCGCTGAGCTGGACACCCTGGCCGCGCAGATCGAGGCCGGTCGTGGCGGCCGCCTCGAGCGCAATGCGCCGCTTGCCTCGCGCACGTCGTTCCGTGTCGGCGGACCCGCCGATCTTCTCTTCGAGCCGTTTTCCGCCGACACTCTCGCCGAAGCGCTGGCGGCGGCGCACCGGCTCGGCCTGCCCGTGACGGTTCTCGGGGGAGGGACGAACATTCTAGTGGCCGACCGCGGGGTACGCGGGCTCGTCGTGCGCCTGGGTCGAGAGTTCGACTTCCGCAAATGGCAGGTCCATGAAGACGGCGCTCGCGCCTCGGTCGAGGCCGGCGCGGCCACCCGGCTCTCGCGGCTCGTCTCGGAGGCCGTCGAGGGCGGCTGGGCAGGCATCGAGTTCGCCGCGGGCATTCCCGGTACCGTGGGCGGCGGTGCGCTGATGAACGCAGGTGCCTTCGGCGGCGAGATCGGCGATGCGATCGAGCGAATCTCGGCCGTTACCTATGCCGGCGAAAAACTGGCTCTAGAGCGCTCGAAGCTGAGATTTTCCTACCGCCGTCTGGCGCTTGACGCCTCGCTCGTGGTAACCTCTGTTAGATTCGGATTGCTGCGCTCTTCGGTGGGGCGGTTGAAGAGGGTCGTGGAGTCGGTGCAGCGTAAACGGAAGTCCAAACAGCCGCTCGGGCTGCCCAATGCGGGTTCGATCTTTCGCAACCCGCCGGGGACGGCGGCCGGACGGCTGATCGAGCAGGCGGGCTTGAAGGGGCGCACGATCGGACGCGCCCAAGTTTCGCCCGAGCACGCCAATTTCATCGTCAATCTCGGCGGCGCCCGAGCAGCGGACATTCGCGACCTGATGAACGTCGTGCAGGAAGAAGTGTGGCAGCGTGGTGGGGTCTGGCTGGAGCCGGAAGTGCGACTCATCGGGGACTGGGAATGACGCTGCGGCGGGGGTTGCGCTGGATTAGAACCGACGTCCTTCCGCTCGTTCGGATCGCCGTCGTGGTCGCGCTCGGCGGTCTCGCCTCGGCGGCGGCGGCCTACGCGGCGGTTGCGATCGTGTGGCCGGCCTTTGCCTCCCATCCCTACTTTCGACTGAAGTCGGTGAAGGTCGTGTGCGACAGCCGGGCGGCCGAGCCCGCCGCCCTGGCCTCGATGGCCGGTCTCTTCGACGGCACGACGCTGTGGCAGATCGACGCCGACGCCGCCGAGCACGCTCTCGAATCGGTTCCGTGGGTCGAAGACGCCCGTATCGAACGCCGCTTTCCGGCGGCGGTGCGGCTCGAGGTGCGCCGCCGCCGGCCGGTTGCCGCGACCGTCGGGCCCGACGGTCCGTACTTGATCGACGCTCAGGGAGTCGTGTTTCGCGAGGCCGGATCTCGCGCGTACCCGGACCTGCCGTACTTGACGGGGTGGCAGTCCGAACCCGACCGCGGCGTTCGGATTCAGCGGCTGCGGCTGGCGATCGACCTGCTGTCGGCGTTCGAGGAGGACGCGCAAATCCGGGTGTCGCAGATCGACGTCGATCCGCGCGGCGTGTTCCGGCTCTATCTCGACGGACGCCGCCTGCCGCTCGTGCTCGGCCGGCGGCCCACGCCCGAGCGTGTGGCGGCGCGCGTGCGGGCCGTGGTCGCGGCGCTGCCCGAAAAACTCGCAGGAGTTCGCGAAGTGGACTTGTCTTATGGGGATCGAGCCGTTGTTCGAGTAGCCGACGGTCGAGTGGTCAGCCTGCTGGCGGCGCTGGCCGGTGCCCAAACCTCTGGAGGAAATGACCGTGGCTAAGAAGACGCCGCTCGTCGCCGGGCTCGACATCGGCACGCAGAAAGTCGCTCTGGTGATCGGCGAACACACGGACGCGGGACTCGAGATTCTCGGCGTCGGGACCGCCGCTTCACGAGGCATCAAGTCGGGACGCGTCGCCGACGTGGAAAAGACGACGCAGGCGATCAGCGTGGCCCTGAGCGAGGCCGAGCTGATGGCCGGCTGCGAGATCCACCAGGCGCGCGTGTCGATTTCGGGCGACCACGTGCGCGGTACGAACAGCCACGGGGTCGTGGCGATCGACAACGGCGAGGTTTCGAACCGCGCGGCACGGCGCGTGATCGAGGCCGCGCAGGCGGTCCCGCTGCCGGCCGACCAGGTCATTTTACACTTGATGTGCCGCGAGTACGTGGTCGACGGGCAGGGCGGAATCCTCGACCCGGTCGGCATGAGCGGCATCCGGCTAGAGGCGAACCTGCACGTGATTTCCGCCTGTGAGTCCGCCCTTGGCAACATTCGCAAGTGTTGCCACCGCGCAGGCCTCGGCGTCTCTGGAGTCGTGGCCTCTTCGTTGGCCGCCGCCGAAGCGGTGCTCGAGCCCGAAGAGCGCGAGCTCGGGGTCGCGGTGGTCGATTTCGGCGCCGGGACGGTCGACGTCGCCGTCTACCACGGAGGCA
>CAZQYE010000085.1:0-8592 GCA_964597375.1 uncultured Myxococcales bacterium | reverse complement strand
GTCCAGCGGCCGCGCTGCTTGGAGATCGGCGTCCGGTTCTTCAGCAGCACCTGCGTTGCGAACGTGCCGAGCGTTACGATGACCCTCGGCCGGATGAGGGCAATTTGGCGGTGCAGGAACGGCTCGCACGCCACGATCTCGTCTGGTTGCGGATTGCGGTTGCCCGGGGGGCGGCACTTGACGACGTTGGCGATGTAGACGTCCTTGCGCCTCAGCCCCATTCCTTTTTCGATGATGTCGGTCAGCAGGGCACCGGCCCGACCGACGAAGGGAAGCCCCTGGCGGTCCTCTTCCTCGCCGGGGCCTTCGCCAACGAACATGAGCTCGGCGGCGGGATTGCCCACCCCGAAAACGATGTTCGTACGGCCGCCGGAGAGCTTGCAACGGCGGCAGTCTCCGATGACTTCGCGTAGGGCGTCGAGATCCTTGGCGCCGCGAACGTCTGCATCAACGAGCAAATCGGACAGTTCGCGGACCTCAGGGCGCTCGGCGGAGGGCGCGCCAGTCACCGGCGAACTCCCGGCCGCCTTCTGCCGCGCGACCCGCGGCACGGCGCTCAAGCCGAGTTCGCACTCGCGCTGCAAATAGGCGCGCGCCAGGGCCTGCGCATCGTCGGTTTTCGATTGTGCGTCGCTCCTTGCCACTGTAGACTCCTTTCCAGCGGTGCCGCCCGCGGCCGGCCGGCGCGCGCCGCGTTCATGCACACATGCTGGGTTTGGTGGCAACGGTCACGGTAGGTCTCGTCTTGCTTCCTGAGGCGGCGTGGGCATGGGGACCGATCACCCACATCGTCCATGGCAGCACGATTCTGGCGAACCTTACCAGCCTACCCCCCGCCCTTCAAGCGCTGCTCGAGGTTCATGCAGACCGGTACCTGTACGGCTGCATCGGCGCCGACATCATTCAGGCGAAGTCCTATACGCGCGATCTCGCGCAACATTGCCACCGGTGGCCTGTGGCCTGGAAACTCGTGAGCTCGGCCCGTACGGATCCCCAGCGCGCCTTTGCTTGGGGGTATATGACCCACCTGGGAGCGGATATCGTCTCGCACAATCATTTCGTTCCCTCGCAGCTCCTGCGTAGCTTCGACTCGCGCGCCGCCGGGCACGCCTACTGGGAAGCTCGCGCCGATGCCTTGCAACGACGCCGGTACTGGAACCGTGTCCGGGAGGTTCTCGAAGGCGACTATCGCGACTGCGATCGGCTAGTGGAGCGGGTGGTCGAGAATACCCTCTTTTCGTTCAAGACGAACAAGCGAATCTTCGATTCGCTCATGGCGCTGAGCAAGCTCAAGCGCTGGCAAACGTTCATTGGAACCCTGAACCGCCGCTCCCGCTACACGCTGACGCGCGCGACGATCGACCGTTACAACGGCGCTGCCGTCGCGTCGGCGATGGATCTGCTCATCAAACAGAAAGAGTCGGCGACGCAGGAGCTCGATCCCACCGGCCATGAAGTATTGCAGCGTACGATGACGTTGCGCCGGCGCCTGCGACTGCTCAAACGTCGTGACCGGCTCGAACCGTCGGCCGCGCGTAAGATGATCGAGGAGGTCTTGCCCGACCTCGCCTTGCCGCCTGCGGCGGCCTGATCGGCTTCTTGTCAGCGCCGGCGATTTGCGACGCGACGCCGGCCGCTGCCGGCGAGCAGCGCCACCACGCGGTCGAGAATCCTATCGGCGAGCTGCTCCTTGCTCAGCAGCCCTGTCTCTTCTTCCTCGCCGTTGCGGTCGATCAAGAGTGCCGCGTTGGTATCGACGTCGAAGCCCCTGTCCGGACAGGACACGTCGTTCGCCACGATGAGGTCGAGTCCCTTACGCTTGAGCTTGTCGAGCGCGTTTTCGCGAACCTGCTCGGTCTCGGCTGCAAATCCAACGAGCACCCGACTTCCCCGCGCCGAGGCGAGACCGCTCAGGATATCGGGGGTACGCTCCATGCGTACCGTCAGCCCTTCGCTCTTCTTCTTGAGCTTGGCCGGGGCGACATCGACCGGGCGATAATCGGCAACCGCAGCGACCATCACGACGACGTCGGCCGACGTGACGCGCGAGCGCATCGCTTGGTTCATTTCCTCGGCCGTTTCCACCGCGACGACTTCGCATCCGGCCGGAGGGGCCAATGCAGTGGGCCCCGTGACCAGAGTTACCGTTGCGCCCCGCCTGCGCGCACACGCGGCGACCGCGTACCCCATGCGGCCGCTCGATCTGTTGGTGACACAGCGCACGGGGTCGATCGGCTCGCGCGTCGGACCCGCTGAAACCAGGACATGCCTGCCGGCTAGATCTTTTGGGGCGAGCACGGCGCGCACTTCCTCGACGAGCCGATCCGCATCGGGCAGTCTTCCCGGCCCCTCGGTGCCGCAGGCGAGCTCGCCACTGTCGGGCCTGACGACGCGGTAGCCGAGTTCCTCGAGGCGAGCGATGTTCGCGCGAACGGCCGGGTGTTCGAGCATGTTCGTGTTCATCGAGGGGCATACGACGATCGGCACTCGAGTAGCCAGCACCACGGCCGTCACGACGTCGTCGGCCAGGCCGGCGGCCAGGCGGCCGATCAAGTCGGCGGTCGCCGGTGCGATGAGCACCACGTCGGCCTCTTCGGCGAGACGGATGTGGCCGATGCGCGCGTCCTGGTCCACCGACAAGAGGTCCGTCGCCACGGGGCGGCGGGACAGCGCCTGCAGAGTGAGCGGCGTTATGAATTGCGTGGCCGCGGGCGTCATCGCCACTTGCACCTCGGCTCCGGCAGCCTGCAGCCGCCGCACGAGTTCGCAGGCCTTGTATGCGGCGATTCCCCCCGAAATGGCGAGGAGAACCCGTCTATCTCGAAGATCGCTCACTCGGGCTCCTGGACGCTTCCCATGCGCCCCAACTCACCCAAGCTTAGCCCCTCACGCAGAAGGAACACAACCCCGAGAACGACCTGCACCACGAACTGAAGGGCATGAGTCAGCAGCGAGTACCCGAGTGCCATAGCACCCGCTACGTGGTGGATTTTCTCGAGGGCCACCTTGCACCCCCATTCGAACTGACCGACGAACGCGGGTGCCGAGGGAATGGAAACGGCCAGCGCAACCACGGTGGTCACGGCTACGCCGCCGCCGATGAACGGCACATCGATGCCGACGGCCGGAAAGCCGACGGAAAACCCCATGGCGATGACCAACCACAAGTAGATCGACCACGCTGAGGCGCGAACGAAGACGGAGAGTTCACCGAGGATGGCCAGCGCATCAAGAAACTCGTGCTCGACGTTCATGATGCGGTAGCCGATGCGGCCGGGCAGTCGCATCCACACTCGGTCGATCAGCGGCAGCAGGCGCGCCCGCTGAAGGTGCAAAACCACGACGCCCACCAGCAGGATGCCGACGGCCGCACCGGCCACGAGCGTCAGGCGCTCGACGACCTCGGGTACGTCGGCAGTGGTGACGACCCACAGGGCAAAGACGAACAGTGCCGCCAAGTCGAGAATGCGCTCGAGCACGATGCTGGCGAGCGCGGCGCTGAGGGAGACCTGGGTGTGGCGGCTTATCAGGTACGGCCGAGCGAACTCTCCCACACGGAAGGGCAGAACCATGTTGGCCATGAAGCCGATCGCCGCCGCCGAGAACAGCGGCAGCATCGGCAGCCGGCCGCCTGCGGCCTGGTCGAGCAGTAGGCGCCACCGCTGGCACCGCACATAGAGGGCGTAGATGCCGATCGCCCCCATCAGCACCAGGTATCTGGCGTCGGCCGATTCGAGGCTCGCCGCCACTGCTGCAAGGTCTTCGCCGCGCAGGGCGAGATACAGGAACAGCGCGGACAGGGCCACGCCGACGATGACTTGTAGCCATCGCCGGCCGCCACCGGTCAATGCCACCGGATCAGCGCGTCCGGCAGAGAATCAGGTGCGGAACCGCGAAGGCGGCGGATCGGGAATTTCCGCGTCTGGATGAAGTTCCTTGGCCCGAGCCAGCAGAACCTCTTCGGTCTCCTCGTTTTCGGGATCGGGAATGCAGCAGTCCACCGGGCACACGGCCGCGCACTGCTCCTGATCGAAGAAGCCCACGCACTCCGTGCACTTCTCGGGCACGATGTAGTACACGTCGTCGGACAGCGGCGGGTGCATCTCCCCGTTCAACTCGTACTCGACCCCGCCCTCGTAAATCGCGGTGTTGGGGCACTCAGGCTCGCAAGCACCGCAGTTGATGCACTCTTCGGTTATCTTCGTCGCCATTCGCGGCCTCTCCTTGAAAGGGTAATGCCGCACCATGCCATAGCGCGCCTGTCCAGTAAAGTACGGCTAAGGTGTGGGTCCTTGACTTGGCGGGGCGTTTCAACGCAACGTAACCGGACGCCGGCGCCCAGCGACCGGACGTTCGAGAGCGGTGAACCAAGGTACGGTTGCAACCAGCGTAGCCCGGAGCGGTGCCGGCCCGATGGGGGTCGTCGCCGACGAACTCGGCCGCGTCGAACAGCGAATCGCGGCGGTCATCGGTTCGCGCGAGCCACGCCTCACGGAAATTTCCGATTATCTGATCAACGCCGGCGGTAAACGGATTCGCCCGGCCGTTTCACTTCTAGCCTTCCGGGCCTGCGGCGGCGAGGACCCGACGGACGTCATCGACCTGGCAGTTTCCCTCGAGCTCATCCACACGGCGACGCTGCTTCACGACGACATCATCGATTCCAACGATACGCGCCGCGGACGGGACGCTGCGCCGATCCGTTTCGGTGTGGCCGATTCCCTGGTCGCGGGCGATTTTCTCTTCAGCCGGGCGTTCGAGGTATGTGGCCGTTTCGAGCCGAAGATCGTCGCTTGGGCTGCCGATGCGTGCGTCCAACTCACCGAAGGCGAGATCATGCAGGGGCGTTTTCGGCGCAACCTCGCGGTCACCGCCGGCGATTACTACGAGATCGTCCGGCGCAAGACGGCCTCGCTGTTCAGTGCGTGCGCGCGGATCGCCTCTTACCTCGCGGGGGTTTCCGCCGATACCGTCGAGGCTCTGGCGGCGGCCGGGCTCGAGGTCGGCATCGCCTTTCAGATGATCGACGACGTTCTCGACATCGAGGGCGACCCCTCGAAGATCGGCAAGCGCGTGGGGACCGACCTTCTCGACGGCAATCCGTCCCTGCCGATCGTCGAAGGGTTGGATCTTCCGGCGGTTCGGCGCGCGTTCTCGCTCAATCCCTGCCCGGCCGAGGCCGTCGAGGAAGCGCTTGCCGCCATTCGTGAAGCCGGGATCCCCGGGCACGTCCGGCAGCTCGCCGTTTCGCACGCTCGCGCCGCGGCAGAAGCCGTCGCCACGCTGCCGCCCTCTGAGTACCGCGACAGTCTTCTCACACTCGTCGAGGATCTGGTCGGCCGCCAGCTCTGACGCGCCCCGGCCGCGTTCTCAGGAAGTGCGGTTGCCGCGCCTGACGGACTTGCGAAAGCACGTCACAGCCACCGCCGATACCTGAAGTAGCCGAGCATCGCGGCGCCGATCACGAGGCACAGTCCCCAAAACGCGAGCGGGTACATCCAGGGCCATGCCAGCTCGGGCATGTGCTCGAAGTTCATCCCGTAGATGCCGGCCAGAAAAGTAAGGGGGATGAAGATCGTGGCGATCAGCGTGAGTGTCTTCATGACCTCGTTCATGCGATTGCCGATCGACGCCGCAAGCAGATCCTGCACGCCGGTCAGGATCTCACGCTGGCCCTCCACGCTGTCGATTGCGCGCAGGACGTGGTCGTGAACATCGCGCAGGAATGGCTTCGTCTCCTCCCTGACCAGCGGGTTTTCGTCGCGTAGTAACTGGGCAACGACGTCACGAAGCGGCCAGGCGGCCTTGCGCAACGTAGTAAGACGGCGGCGGATCGTCTGGATCTCCCGCAGGATTTCCGGACCGGGGGTTTCCAAGACCGCGTCCTCGAGGGCGTCGATACGCGTGCCGAGGCGTTCGGTAATGGGAAAGTACTCGTCGACGACGGCATCCAGGATGGCGTAGAAGAGATAGTCAGCACCGGCTTTGCGCACTCGACCACGGCCTTTTTCGATGCGCTCGCGCAATGGATCGAACACGTCGCCACGTCTTTCCTGAAACGTCACGACGAAGTTTTCTCCCAGCACGATGCTGAGCTGCTCGGAGTGGACCGCCGTGGGGCGCTTGCCGGCACGAAGCATGCGCACGACGGTGAACAAAAGTTCACCGTGTTCTTCGCACTTGGGTCTCTGCCGAACGTTGAGGACGTCCTCGAGGAGCAGGTCGTGGAAATCGAGAGCCTCGCCGATTGCGCGAATTCGATCGACGTCGTGAAGACCGACGACATTGACCCACGCGATGCGTCCGGAGCCAAGCCAGTCGCTGAGCTCGGCAGCATCTCCGATTTCCGCGCGATCCAGTGTTGAGGCGTCGTAGCGCAACACCTCGACACGGACCTTGTCGGTCGAAGCCGTGCCCGTAAACTCGAGCGTTCCCGGTGCAGCCCCCGGCCGCTTGCGCGGCGGCTCGGGCGCCGGGGGCAAATCGTTGTTTCCACGCTGACTCGTCATGGCGTGCCGCGTTTTCAGCCCGTCGAAGTTCGTACTGCCCCGATCCCGGCGCGAATCATACCCAGGACGCCGGCGCGCGTCCTGGCGCGTCCAAGCACCATCGCAATAGCCGCGACAAGGTAGATGACGACGAAAATCAAGCGTACGGTCGCATCCGGCCACGCCAGCTGAACGGAGAACAGGATCAGCAACGCTAAGGCCTCGGGCATTGACAGTTTGAAATCGGCGAGCAGAACGACGGCGAAGAGCGACTGGGCCGACGTGAGCAGGATCTCGTGCGACTGGCGCGCGTCGAGGTGCATCGGAGAAAAGTGTCCGAGGGACAGAATGTACACCAGAGGCAGCATACCCACGAGGAGCGTCCACTGGTTTACCTTCGAGGAGACCAGGGCCGAAAAGCCGGCTCCGGGCTTGCCCTTCACGGCGAACAGGATTGCAACGATGAACTCCGGGGACTCCGATGCCAGCGGAGCCAGCCACTGGACGAGCAAGAATCGGTCGATTCCGAACTGCTCGCCGATCCCGAGCAGCGCTTCGGCAAAGGGCTCGGCGGCCACGAAAATCGTAAGCCCCGCAGCGGCAAACAGGGTGCCGCAAACCGCTCGCCGCCTGGTGGTAGGCAGCCGTGCGATCATCTCCGCGGGTCCTTCGAGTTCCGGCTCGACCAGGCCGGCACGGGCAGCAGCGACCATGTACGCGCCGAACAACGCGATGAGGACGACCCCATCGACCGGAGAAAGGGTGCCTTTCAGCGGAATGATGAACGAGTAGGCCGTAGCGGCGAGGAGGTACCCGAGCTCGGTCCGCTGTTCTTCCTCGAGCGTGATCGAGTCGTTGCGCGTCTTCCACCAGTAGGCGAAAAGAACCACCGGCCAGCCCGCACCGATGAGCAAGCGGTTCGCGCCGGTCATGTTGGCCGTTGCGTAATGCACGTAAGCCGGATCTTTCCCGGCCTCCCACGCGAAGTAGATGTCGACCGCGTACTCGGGCAGCACCGCGATCAAGGCGATGAAAGCAATGGAAAGAGCCGGGGGAATGTCGACTTGTGCCGCCTCCGCGGACCAGGACAGGACGAACGCGGCACCGAAGATTCCAATGCCGGCCGAAAGCGCAACGGTGACGTGGCCGTGCACGCCGCTGGCGTGAAGGATCAGCCACTGGGCCATCAAGGCGAGTGCCGCCGCAACTCCGCTCCACCTTTGCCACCCGCGCTCTGCCATTGCCCGCCTCTTCGGCTCGGCCATCATTGCCCGAGGGGGACGGACTCGGCAACCTCCCCTCGGCCATGTCGTACGTGACGGGGCGGTCCGTTCCGATCGTGGTTACGCGCGGCACGCCGTTCAGGCGGCTTACCCCGGCGGGTTCTCCAACAGGCTGTCGACAAACCCACCCCCGCCGCCTGGCGCCGTCATTCAGATCGATGCCTGCGGTTTCGCGCCTTGCCCTCGACACGAATGAGGACGCCAAGGCTCGGTCCGGACTTTATCGACAGATTGCTAGCGCTCTGAGCACGTGGCCGCGGGCAGGCGACGCCGGAGAATGGCGGTGACGCCGAGCCGCCGCACCGCGGGCGATCTGGGCGGTTCTTCGGAAAGGCGGTGGGACCGCAGGCTAGCGGCCGAGAATCGAAAAGGTGCCGACTAGAATCGACGCCAGAGCGATGGCGATGAGTACCAAGTCCGGTGTCATGGCAACGCGTCTCCTCAGGAAGGCAGCTTCTTCTCGAGTCGGTTGGCTTCCCACACCGCGCGCAAAATGCGCTCGAGGACGATGAACTCCTCGTTCATCGATACCAACGATTCGACTGCTTCGGTGAGACCCTGACGGCGCTCTCCACCCTCTTCGTCGGGGTTGCACAGCGTGGCCATGTGTCGCGCCGCTCCCAACAAGCCGTCCGAGGCTCGGCGGATGTGGACGGTGATCTGGGTGAAGGTTTCGTCGTCGATGATCATCAGTCGCTGCTCCCTTGCGCCGATTGGGCGCTGCCCTAGAAGTCGCAAGGGCGGTGCCATCGGCGCAGGAAACCCGCGTGTTCTTGAAGGGTTCTATGCGCTCCGGTAGGAAGCGCACGTTTTTGCGCCGG
>CAZQYE010000084.1:0-8613 GCA_964597375.1 uncultured Myxococcales bacterium | reverse complement strand
CCGATACGGCCGCAATCAGATGAATGCGCGGCGATCACCCGTCTGGGGGACCGATTTCCCCATGCCCGCAACCGGGTGATGACGAAAATGAAGGAAAGAGGAAGTGTTGGTGGAGCCGAGGAGGATCGAACTCCCGACCTCTTGACTGCCAGTCAAGCGCTCTCCCAGCTGAGCTACGGCCCCACGAAGCGGCTACCGGGCGAGTATGCTACTTAAAACCCGCCCAACCCTCAACTGCTTGACAGGGATAAGCACCTTTCGCAAGTGGTTGAAAATAAGCGATCTCGGTAGCCAAGGCGCAGGCATTCGGCCGCGAAACCCGGCGAAACGCGAGGCAAAGTGCAGCAGTTTCGCGCCCTTGGAAAAGGTGCTTATCCCTGTCAAGCGGTTGAGCGGGGGGAGTGGGGTGAGTAAACTGCGGGGATTATGGCAACTTTAGTACTCGTTCGACATGGACAATCGCAGTGGAACTTGGAAAACCGGTTCACCGGCTGGACCGACGTGGACCTGACGGACCAGGGACGAGCCGAAGCGCGCCGCGCCGGTGAGCTGCTCGCACAGGCGGGCCTTCGGTTCACCAAGGCCTACACGTCGGACCTAAAGCGCGCCCAGGAAACGCTCGACATCATTCTCGACGTGCTCGGGCAGAAGGACCTGCCCGTGATCAAGGACCAGGCGCTCAACGAACGCCACTACGGGGACCTGCAGGGCCTGAACAAACAGGCAACAGCGGAGAAATACGGCAAGGAGCAAGTCCATCTGTGGCGCCGCAGTTACGACATCGCGCCGCCGGGAGGCGAAAGCCTCAAAGACACGGCCGAACGCACGCTGCCGTACTTCCGCGAGCACATCGTTCCCGACCTCGACGCCGGCGAGACGGTGCTCGTCTCGGCGCACGGAAACAGCTTGCGGTCGATCGTCATGGCGCTCGACAACTTGAGCAAAGACGAAGTCGTCGCGCTCGAAATCGGTACCGGAATCCCGATCGTCTACGAAATGGGTCCCGGCGGGAAAGTCCTATCGAAAAAAATCCTAAACCCGTAAAACGCACCGCGCTCGCTCGCAGCCTCACCGTCAGCATCGTCGTCGGCGGCGTATGCTTGTACCTTGCGGCGCGGCGGGTGGAGGCCGGGGATTTGACGGCCGCGCTCGCGCGCTTCGACCCCTTCTACCTCGCCGTTGCCGTCGCAATCAGCCTTGCGATCCAAGTAGCTCGCGCCATCCGCTGGCAGCTCGAGCTGAGGCCGCTGGCGCGCCTTCCCCTGTTTTTGTTGTGGCAGGTCATCGCCGTCGCCTACATGATGATCAACGTACTTCCGGCGCGACTCGGGGAACCGGTGCGCCCCCTACTGTTGTCCTGGAAGTCCGGGCTGGGCGTCCCGCCGATCGTCGGCAACTGGGTGTTCGAGAAAACGATGGACACCGCCGCGCTGGTTGTGTTCATCCATCTCGCCCTCCTCACCAATGACCTTCCCGATTGGGCCTACCGGGCGGCCGAAGGAAGCCTGATCGGGTTCGCGCTGCTTGCCACGCTCGTCATCGGCTTCTGGCTGCGCGGAGAACAAGTGGTTACCGCAACGATCGGCCGCGTGCTTCCTGGCGGCGCGCGCGACTGGCTCCTCGGTATTCTGCGTTCGGCACGCGCCGGCCTCGAGATCTTGCCGGACCGGCGTCTGGTCGCCCTCGTGTTCGCCGCCACGTTGGGACTGTGGTTCCTGCCGGTCCTTTCGAGCTACGTCGTCATGCTCGGCTTCGGCTTCGATCTGCCATTCTCGGCAGCGTTCGTCGTGTTCGTCGCCATCGGCCTGGGAACCGCCCTGCCCCACCCGCCGGGAATGTTCGGCGTGTTTCAAATCGCCGCCGTGGTGGCACTCGAACTGTTCGGCATCGCCAAGGCCGAAGCCCTAGCCTACGGCCTCGTCCTCAACGCCATCCAATTCTTCACGCTGATCGCCCAAGGACTCGTCGCTTTGCCCTTGGTCGGCGTCGGCGTCGGCCGCCTCACGCGCGAGGCCCTGAGCGATCGGGCCTAAGCGCGCAATTTGCCAGGCGCGCGGGTCGCGTACTCGCAACCGTGCACGTCCCCGCGCGGCTCGGGGTTGCCACTGACAACGGGGTCGCCAGAGCCCTCTTCTGCACTTGCCGGGCTACCCCGCGCGACGTGCGCCACGCGGGCAGGGTGACTCGATGCGGTCGTTCAGCGATCCGCTCGGCCGACCTCCTAGCGCGACCGCCCTGGCCGGCGCCCGTTCGGCGAATCCCCGCGCGCACCCCAGTGCAGCTTGGTTCGGAGGACCTCGAAGAAGCTACCGTCGGCGGCGGTCACGATCGCCGCCCGGTGGCGCGAGCGACGGACTTCAACCACGTCGCCCCGCTCGAGCGTAAACCACTCCTGGCCGTCGAGCGTGAGCACCGCGTCGTCGCAATCCGGCGCGACGGCGACGCAAAGACGCGAGCGGTCGGACAGAACGAGCGGGCGGCTGCTGAGCGTGTGCGGGGAGATCGGTGTCACGAGAATGGCACTCATCGTCGGTTCGACGACCGGCCCGCCGGCGGACAACGAATACGCCGTCGATCCCGTAGGCGTTGCAATCACGAGCCCGTCGCCCATGTAGGTTCCCAGACTACTGTCCCCCACCGAGGCCTCGAGCGTGAGCATGCGCGAAAACGTTCCGCGTGTGACGACAGCATCGTTGAGGGCCTGCGACCGCACGGCGGCGCGGCCACGCCGCAGAACGGTGACCGCCAGCATTGCCCGCTGCTGAACGTGCAGCGGCTGCTCGAGAATGCGGGAGATCGTCTTGTACAGGCCACCGCGGTCGGATTCCGTCAGAAACCCGAACTCCCCGTGGTGGATCCCGACGACCGGCACCGGCGGCGACCCCGAGAGACGAGCCACGCCGAGCAGGCTGCCGTCCCCGCCGAGCACGATGACGAGATCCGCCTCGCGCATCATCACTGCACGATCCACCAGGCGCCAGGCGCCGCGGCCACCGACCCAATCTTTGTGGCCGAGCACTTCGAGCCCTCGTCCGGCGAGCCATCCGGCCAGCCGGCGGGCACGCCTCGCCACTGCCGGCGAGCCCGGACGCACGACCAGGCCCACGGTCTTGATCCCGGCTTTTCTGCGCGATCCCATGGTGCCATCCTATGCGAGAGAGGCGTCCGCCGCCATGCCGAGTCAGCCGACGTTGTTCGAATCATCCGCACCCGAGCACGTGCCCCTCGCCGAGCGCATGCGTCCGGCCACGGTCGAAGAAGTCGTCGGTCAAGAGGCGGTCCTCGCCCCCGGCAGTTTTCTCGGCCGCCTCCTGCGCGGCGGCACACCCCGCTCGTGCATCCTTTGGGGACCGCCGGGCAGCGGCAAGACGACGATCGCCCGACTCCTCGCGGCTCACTCGGGCTATGCGTTCGAGCCGTTGTCGGCCGTCCTCTCCGGTGTCAAGGACGTACGCGACGTCATCGCGCGCGCGGCCGAGCGGCGCCGCCTCGAAGGACGCGGAACGATTCTGTTCGTCGACGAAATCCACCGATTCAACAAGGCGCAGCAGGATGCCTTCCTACCCCATGTCGAGTCGGGAGCGCTGGTTCTCGTCGGTGCCACGACCGAGAACCCGTCCTTCGAGGTTACTGCGCCGCTGCTTTCGCGCTGCCGGGTAGTCGTCCTCGAGGCGCTCGACGAACGCGCCATTTCGACCTTGCTCGACCGGGCGATGGCCGACGGCGAGCGGGGACTCGGCGCAAGCGGGCTCACGCTCAGCGAGCAGGCTCGCGAGTTCCTCGCCCGCCGCAGCGGTGGCGACGCCCGCACGGCCTTGTCCGCGCTCGAAGCGGCCGCCGAGCTGGCGGCGTCTTCGGCAAGCACCCGCATCGAACTCGCCCACGCCGAGGAGGGCCTGCAAAGACGCGCCCTCCGTTACGACAAGAGCGGCGAGGAGCACTACAACGTCATCTCGGCGTTCATCAAGAGCATGCGCGGCAGCGACGTCGATGCCGCGCTGTACTGGCTGGCGCGGATGATCGATGCAGGCGAAGATCCGCTCTTCATCGCCCGGCGGATGGTCGTGTTCGCCAGCGAAGACATCGGACTAGCCGACCCGCACGCCCTGCCTCTGGCCGTCGCGGTCAAGGACGCCGTCCACTTCGTCGGCATGCCCGAGGCACGGATCAATCTGGCGCACGGCGCCGCCTACTTGGCGCTTGCGCCCAAATCGAACGCCTCGTACCGCGCCCTCGGCGCGGCGCTCGACGAGGTCCGCCGCACAGGCGAGCTGCCGGTCCCGCTGCACTTGCGCAACGCTCCGACCGGCTTGATGCGACACCTCGGCTACGGCCGCGATTACGTCTACCCCCACGGCAACGAAGAAAAGGCGGCCGGCCAGTCCTACCTACCCGAGGGACTCAGCGAGCGGCGCTTTTACCGGCCCCGCTCCGGCGATCCGGCGCCGCCAGAGCAATCCCAAACCGGCTCGAAGAAACCGGCCGGTCCCCCGCCGGGCTCGGCGCCGCGGCCGGGCAAGCCGCGCAGCGGCGGCGAGTAACGCCGCCTCATCCACACAACGCTGGCCGCTTCCCCACCCCTGCGGCGCGGTGACGCGGCAGCCGGAGTCCGTTACACGGCGGGCCGCACCGCAACGGGCAAAAACCGGATGGCGCCCGCGATGGGACGTCAGGTGTCCTCGTACTCGATCCGCACGAGCGTGAGCCCCCTGGCGGGCGCCGTGCGTCCGGCCTTCCTCCGGTCGCCGCCCTCGAGCAACGCCGCAAACTCCGCCTCGCGCATACGACCGAGACACACGTCGACCATCGTCCCGACGAGCACCCGAACCATCTGCTTGAGATAGGCGTTCGCACGAATCGTGTAGCGGTAGACTCCGTCGCGGGCGCTCCATGAACTGTCGAAGACCCGCCGTACGGTCGTGGGCGACTCGCAGTTGGCGGCGCGAAACGCAGAAAAATCGTGCTCGCCCTCAACGCGCGAGGCAAGCCGTTCGAGCAACGCATGATCGAGTCGCGGGAAGACGTGCCAGCTCCGGTCCCGCAGCAGAGGCGACGGCGGCCGGCCGCTGACGATCGTGTACTCGTAGGTCCGGGCCCGTGCATCGCGGCGCGGGTCGAAATCCGGCGCCGCGCGCGCAAGCTCGACGACCGAGATGTCATCGGCCGTCAGGCCGTTGAGCGAAGCCCGCAAGCGATACAAGTCCGTCTCGTCAGGAGCGTCGAAGGCCGCCACCTGCCCGAGCGCATGTACGCCCGCGTCGGTGCGGCCGGCTCCGGCCACGGCGGTCGGGCGCCCCAGGGCGATACGTAGGGCTCTTTCGAGCTCACCCTGGATCGTCGGCTGGTCGGGCTGCACCTGCCAGCCGGCGTACGCCGTCCCGTCGTACTCGATCGTCGCCCGCACTCGCATCGCTCTCGTATCGTTCCGCCGGCGCTCGTGTGGCGGCAACCCGACCGGCAGCGTCCAGCGGGGTAGCCGTCAACGCGCCGATCCGACGCCGGCGCCGCAAGCACCCGCGCGCCCGTGCGTCGCGAAAGCGCACGCGCCTCGGCTGCTCCCGGGAAACGGCGCGGCGCTACCGGCGGCTCGTCCGAAAACGCACCGCCGCCCGGCGGTCGCCTCCGGGCGCGGCCGCTCGCACCCGCCACGCCGAGGCTGGACGCCGTCGCCTCACGGCCCGACGACGCGGTCCTCGGCCTGCGTGAGCCGCCCGCCGCTACGGTACACGTAGCGGTTCAGCGCATCGACGAACGCGTATGCACTCGCAAGCACGATGTCCGTATGAGACCCACGCCCGCGGACCGTGATGTCGCCGATACGAATCAAGCAGCTGACATCGCCGACTGCGTCGGTACCGCCGGTGATCCCCTTGACCTGATAGCGCTCGAGACGCGGGTCGAGGCCGGTCGCCTCCTTGATCGCCCGATAGCACGCATCCACGATCCCATCGCCGTCGGCCTCGGCCTCGCGCATTGCGCCGTCGGCGTTCACGCGCACGCGCGCCCGCGGCCCACCCGACAGCGAGGAGGACACCTCGAGGTCGACGAGCTCGAACGTATTGCCGACACCCGACTCCTCGGCGGCAAGGGCGTAGAGGTCTTCGTCGTAAACCTCTTTCTTCTTGTCGGCGAGCTCCTTGAAGCGCGCAAACGCGTCGTTCACGTCGATACGCTCGAGATCGATCCCGAGCTCGCGCAGGCGCTTGGCAAACGCGTGGCGACCCGAGTGTTTGCCGAGTACCAGTTTGTTGCTCGGGCGTCCCACCGCTTCGGGCCGCATGATCTCGTACGTCAACGCATTCTTGATCACGCCGTCCTGATGAATGCCGGCTTCGTGCGCGAACGCGTTGTCTCCCACGATCGGCTTGGTGGGGGCAATCGGCACGCCGATCACCCGCGAAAGAAGCTGACTGGCCGGGTAGATTTGTTCGGTCACGATCCGCGTGTCGACACCGAAGTAGTCGTGGCGCGTCTTGAGCGCCATGACGACTTCCTCCATCGACGTGTTCCCGGCCCGCTCGCCGATCCCGTTCACCGTGCACTCGATCTGACGTGCTCCGCCTTCGACCGCAGCCAGAGAGTTGGCAACGGCCAGGCCGAGGTCGTTGTGGCAATGTGTGCTCCAGACGATCCGGTCGCCCCCCGGGGTGCGCTCGCGCAGCGTCTGAAACAGTTGCCGGATCTGCGCGGGCACTCCGTAGCCCGTGGTGTCGGGCACGTTGCAAACGACCGCGCCGGCTTCGATCACGGCACCGAATACCCGGCACAGGAAGTCGACGTCGCTGCGCGAGGCGTCCTCGGCCGAGAACTCGATGTAGTCGAGATGCTGGCGCGCGTGCGAGACCGCCCACACCGCAGCATCGACGACCTCGTCTTCGCTCATGCCGAGCTTGTGCTCCATGTGCAGGGGGCTGGTAGCGATGAAGATATGAATCCCGGGTCGCCGCGCTCCCTCGACCGCCGCGAGCGCGCGATCGACGTCGCCCTCGCGCGTGCGCGAAAGGCTCAGTACCACCGGCCCCTCGACCGAAGCGGCGATCTTACGCACCGCCTCGAAGTCCCCAGGCGAAGCCGCCGCGAACCCGGCCTCGATCACGTCGACGCCGAGCGCATCGAGCTGTTGCGCAACCGAGATCTTCTCCTCGACGTTCATCGTGCAGCCGGGCGACTGCTCGCCGTCGCGCAGCGTCGTATCGAATATCCGTACCCAGTCACCTGTGTCGTTCATCGTCTTCCTCCGGCGGGCGTGGTCCGCGGCGACTCAAAAAAGCGAAGGCCGCGGGAGAACCCGCGGCCTTCGCTTTGCCGCGGGCTCGGTGGTTCCGCCCGCGGCCTGTGTCGGTAGTGGCGTCCGCCTACACCACGACCCCGGCCCCGGACGGGCTTCTAAGCAACAGGCCGGTAAGCAAGGGTCGCGTCATCATCGGCTTCATCCTACAGGCGGGGATGGCTGCGTGTCAACCTTCGGGCCATGAGGCTGCCGAAGACTCCTCGTCGTCGTCCGCAGCACCCTGGCTCGGCAGGATCGGCAGAGCCTCGAACCCGGCCGCGCGGCGTACGATCCACAGCACCGGGCCGGACAGTACGTAGAGCGAGACCCCGCAGAACACGACGAGCTGGTAGCGGGCGATGAGAAAGTTGAGCAACAGAATCGCCACCACGAGGATCCACAGCGGCTGCCGCTTGTGGAGCCTGAGCTGCTTGAACGTGGGATACGGCAGGTTGCTCACCATCAGGGCCGCAAGCGTATACACCGCCAGCAGCAACGCGAGGTGCTTGTCCGGCAGCCCCGAGCGGCCGAGCCAGTTGTAGAGGAGAAGAACGCCGGCGAGCATCGCCGCGGCCGCCGGAACGGGCAGGCCGACGAAGAAACCCGTCGGCGTGACCCCGATCATCGTGTTGAACCGTGCCAGGCGCAACGCCGCGCAGCAGACGAACAAGGCCGCCGCGAGCCAACCCCAGACGCCCCAGGGAAGCAGTGCCCAGCGGTAGATGAGAAGCCCCGGCGCCACGCCGAACGAGACCAGGTCACTCAAGGAATCGTACTCGACGCCGAAGTTACTCGTGGAGTTCGTCAGGCGCGCCACGCGGCCGTCGAGGATGTCGAACAGTTGGGCGGCGAGGATCGCCAGCGCCGCGTAAAAGTATTCGCCCGCCACCGTCTGGGCGATCGAGAAGACGCCGCAGAACAGCCCCGCGGTGGTGATCAAGTTGGGCAGGATGTACACCCCGCGGCCGCCGTTTCCCGACTCGTGCAGCCTGCGCACCCGCGCTCTAGGTCGAACCATGTCGCTCCCCGTCGCCCTCGGCCGCCGGCGATGCCAGAACCGTGCGTCCGGCTCGTACCCGCTGGCCGGGCGCGACGCACACCGTTACCTCATCGGGCAGGTGCACGTCAACCCGCGAGCCGAACATGATCAGGCCGAAGCGCGCGCCGCGCTCGACGCGGTCGCCCTCGCCGACGTCGCATACGATCCGCCGGGCAAGCCAGCCGGCGATTTGCACGACGACCAGGCGATAGCCCGCATCGGCACGAATCAGCAGGGCATTTGCCTCGTTGGCCTCCGATGCGTCCCCTTTGTACGCGGCACCGAACGAGCCGGGCCTGTAGCT
>CAZQYE010000083.1:0-8617 GCA_964597375.1 uncultured Myxococcales bacterium | reverse complement strand
TCCCGCGCGCGGGCGACCTTGTCGGCGCTGGCTTGGTCCGACGATCCGCCGTGCTTCCTCGACGACCCGCGCTGGGAGCAGGTCTTCCACCTGGTCGAGAACGGCGGCGAAGTCACTCCGTACCCTCCGCTGGCGGCTTTGTGGTTCGGGGCAGTCGTGCGCGCATTCGGCCCGAGTCTGCTGGCACTTCGAGTATCGTTCCTGCTCGCCGAGCTCGCGTTGCTCGTCGTGCTTGCGCTGTTGCTCGAGCGTCTTGGACTGACTCTGCTGGCCGTCGCAGTCGTGGGTTGGGCGCCACTCATGTTCAAGGAAATCGTTAACTCCGCCCACTATGACGCAGTACCTGCGTTGCTTTTGACTCTTTCGCTGCTCTTCCTCGCAAACCGCAAGTGGGCCGCTTCGCTTGCCGTTCTAGGCTGCGTCGTTGCGGCCAAGCTCTTTGCCGTCGTCTTGCTGCCGCTCTGGCTGCGCGCCGTCGATCCGGGCCGGCGCGGGTGGCCAGCGACGTTGTTCGTCGCCGGCGCAGTCGTGTGGTGGCTGCCGTTCGCCGGAGCCGGAATCAATGTCCTCGCCGGAGTCGGTGGACTTGCGACGGCGGCAGTCGCCAATGCTCCGATCTTCCCATCGCTCGCCGGTCGACTCGCCGAGACCGTCCGCGACCCGGCTCTGGCCCGGGCCGTCCTTGCTGCGTGTCTTTTAGCGGGCGTCACCACTCTCGGCCTGTTTTACCCGGTCCGCTCGGGTGGACGAGTCGACGTCACGCGAGTAGCCCGCGGCGCAGCACTCATCCTGGCGATCTCGATCGTATGCGGACCGCTGGCTAGCCCGTGGTATTTCGTGTGGATCCTTCCTCTGGCCGCCGTCGATCTTCGGCCTTCCTGGCTCGTCCTCGTAGCGACGCTACCGTTGTTTTACCTGCGCTACTCGATGGTCCCGGGCTCTTACGCCGAGCACGCGTGGCTGGTGCCGTGGCTGGAGTTCGGCCCACCGGTCCTGGTGGCGCTGCTCGAGCCTCTCTATCTGAACAGATCGTCTTCGCGCGGCCGCACGAGATCGGCGGCGCGACCGTCTCCGGCCTTGTAGGGGAATCCCCGGACGAGGACCGCCGGGGTACCGGCATCCTTTCTCATGAGCAGCCCAGCGGCCGCCGCAAGCTGGTCTGCAACCGCTGCACAGGTGTGTTCGAGCACTCGGCCGCTCCAGTCGGCGTGGCCGCTCAGGTCGTCGAGCACTTCGAGTCCGGCTGCTCCAATGGCAACGTCGATCTGGCCCAGGCGCCAGGGGCGGCCGAACGTATCGCTGACCAGGACCGCCGGGGCCACGTCCAGACACGACTCCAGACGCCGCCGCAACCTTCGAGCCGACGCATCGGCGTCCTCCGGCAACAACGTAGCGTAGCCCTCGGCGTTCTGGTTCGAGCGATCCACGCCGGAATTGGCGCAGACCCATCCGGGACCGGTAGCGGTGATCAGGTGGCCGCGCTCCATCCGAACGATCTCACGCGCCTCCCGCAGAGCAAGCTCCACGACCGCCGGGTCCTTTCCGAACTCCCTCGCGAATCGGCGCGCGCGCTCGGAAGGTTCGACCGCGCTCAATCGGACAATCCGGCCTTCCGCCTTGGAAACCACCTTCTGGCAGACGACCAAGACGTCTTCGGCCTGCACATCGATGTCTTTTTTCTCGAGGGCCGCCGCAAGCAGCGCACCGAGGTCATCGCCCGGTTCGATCGCCCGCTCGAGAGGCACCGCTATCAGATCCACGTTCACGACCGCGCTCTCCTTACGCTCGCCCATCACCAGCTCGACAGCCGGCCCGGAGCCGTGACATCAGCGTTCCGCCGTCGCCAATTCGACGGCGAATCGCGCCACGCGCCTGGCCGCCGCCGGCCGCGCCAGCAGGGTAGGGTGCTCATGGATCTCGATTCCGATCGGCCGCCGCGCCGGCACGTCGCCCGGTTCGACCACCAACGCTCGCGCGAAGCCGCGGTACCGCCGCGCGATGGCAGCCGTGCCCGCACGCTCGCCGAGCTGCCGCAGCATCCGGTCGAGCGGTCCCTTGACCGCGCGGCCTCGAATGAGAGGCGAGATCGCGACGCAGCGTCCTCGTGCCCGCCGGACGGCCCGACCGATCGCCGGAACGGAAAGAATCGGTGCAATGCTCACCAGCGGGTTGCTCGGAGCGATCAAGATCGCATCGGCCTCCTCAATGGCCTCGATGACACCTGGCGCCGGCTCCGCCTTACGGGCACCGGCATAGCTAATGCGCTGCACCGCCGGCCGCGATGCGTACTTGACCAGATACTGCTGAAACGGGATCCGCCCGCTACGGGTGAAGATGAACGTGCGCACCGGCTCGTCACTGGCGGGAAGCACGGTCTGCCGTATGCCCAGGCTGCGCGCGATACGCCGGGTGCACTCGCTCAGCGAGAGGCCCCTCCGCAGGAGGTCGGTGCGATAGATGTGGGTCGCAAGATCCCGGTCGCCGAGGTGAAACCACGGCTCCCCGTAGTAGAGGGCCAGAGCTCGCTCGACTTGGTGGCGGTCCCCTCGGATTCCCCAGCCTCGGCCACGCGGCGCCAGACCGGCCAGCGTGTACACGATCGTGTCGATATCCGGGGAAACGTGCAGCCCATAAAAAGTATCGTCGTCGCCGGTGTTGACGACGACGGTAAGACGCTCGGGGTCGACGACTTCAGCGAGGCCGCGCAGGAACCTAGCGGCTCCCACTCCACCCGCCAGAAGCGTAACTCGCGGCCTCACGTTGTCGCCCGTGGCCATTTGCGTCGTCGATGATCTGGTAGAGGGTATTGCGCTGCTTCGGAACCCGCCCCATACGGCGGATCATTTCTTCGAGCTCCTGCGCCGAAGTGAATTCGCCGGAGTCGGCTCCCGCCTTACGTGAAATACTCTCCTCCATCAGTGTCCCGCCCATGTCGTTGCAGCCCGCACGCAACGAGAGGGTCGCGAGCTCGTGGCCGAGTTTGACCCACGACGTCTGGATGTTGTCGATCAGCCCCCGAAGCATCAGCCGGCTGGTGGCATAGACGGCCAGGTCGAGCTGCCCCTGGGGAATCGGCCGGACGAGGCCCTCTCTGTAGAGCTGCGTGTTCTGCCAGATGAAACGAAGCGGCACGAACTCCGTGAAGCCTCCCGTCTCGCGTTGAATCGAGCGAAGCAGGTCAATGTGGCGGGCGATGTGCATCGGGGATTCGATATGCCCGTACATCAGCGTCGACGTCGTGGGAATGCCGAGCGAGTGCGCCGCCCGGATGATCTCCACCCAGGTCGCCGTCGAGAGCTTCTTGTGAGAGAGGACTTCCCGTATCTCGTCGTCCAGAATCTCCGCCGCCGTTCCCGGAATCGTGTCGAGGCCGGACGCCTTCAGCTCCGCCAGGAACTCGACGTGGCTCATCCTCGCCCGCCTCGCACCGTACATGATCTCCATGGGCGAGTACGCGTGAATGTGAATATTCGGGAACCGCGCCCGGATGGCACGGAGGATGCGGAAGTATCCGTCGGCCGGCAATTCCGGGTTGATGCCCCCCTGCATGCAGACTTCCGTCGCACCTCGCTCGATCGCCTCTTCGACTTTCTCCAGGACGAGTTCGATCGGTAGATCGTAGGCTTCCTCATCTCCCTTGAGATGAGCAAAAGCGCAAAACTTGCACCCGACGAAACAGATGTTCGTCCAGTTGATGTTGCGGTTCACGACGTAGGTCACCGTGTCTCCCACGTCGGCCTTGCGGATCGCATCCGCAACGGCGACCAGAGCCGCAAGCTCTTCGCCGCGCGACTCGAGGAGCATCGCTCCTTCCTCGACGGTGGGGGGGTTGCCCTCGAGCGCCCGCTCGAGCACCGCCCGCCGGGAAGGCGCGGCCGCCGCCAGGCATCGATCGAGCGGACGCGGCTCCAACACGGACGCCGGCAGCACTTCGCGAAGGGGAACCGATGAGCCACTCATATCGCCACCGCCTCCTCCGGCGCACCATGGTGTTCGATCGCCGCACGCATCGCCGGATCCAGGAACCTGTCCGAGGCGAACTCGGGGTACACGGGAAGGCGGGCACGAAGTTCGAACCCTTCGGACCGACAAGTATCGCGGAGTTGCTCGACGTGAGGCCACGGAGCCTCCGGATTGACGTAGTCCAGTGTGAGCGGCGAGATCCCTCCCCAATCATTGATGCCCGCACGGATCAGCCAGCTATGGCAATCCGGGCTCAAGTTGGGTGGCGCCTGTACGTTCATCGTTGCTCCCAGCACCAGCCGTGCGATCGCCACGGTACGGATCATCTCCTCGTCGGTCACTTCCGGGGCCGAGGCCATGGCGGTGGAATCCTTGGCACGGAAGTTCTGAACGATCACCTCCTGAATATGACCGTACCGCTCATGCAAACGCCGGATCGCGAGAAGGCTGGCGACTCGCTCGGCTTCACTTTCGCCGATCCCCACGAGGATTCCGGTCGTAAACGGGATCGCCAAACGCCCGGCCGCCTCGATCATCGCCAAGCGGGCCGCCGGATCCTTGTCCGGAGCATGAAAGTGCGGCATGCCTCGGTCCCGCAAGCGCGGGCTGACGTTCTCGAGCATCAGCCCCATGCTCACATTGACCGGCCGCAGCATCCGAAGTTCGTCCGTGCTCAGCAATCCCGCATTGGTGTGGGGCAACAGGCCTTCGGCGATCGCCACGCGGCAAGCCTCGCGAACGTATTCGGCCGTACTGCGGGCACCGTGGGCTTCGAGGACACGGCGGAAGTCTCGAAACGCAATTTCCGGCTTGTCCCCCAGACACATGAGCGCTTCGCTGCACCCGACCGCGCGGCCACGCCGGCACCAGTCGGCGATCTCCTCGAGCGTCATCGTCCATTCCCCGGGCTGGCCGGGATCGCGCCGGAACGTGCAGTACGAGCAACGATCGCGACAGAGGTTCGTAACCGGCAAGAAAACCTTGGGAGAGTAGGTCAGTACCCGGCCGTGTCCGCGATCGCGCAACAGTCCCGCGGCGGCACAAAGCTCGTCGAGCCGATCGGCCGCGACGTGCAACAACGCATACGCATCGTCGTCGTCGAGGCGCTCGCCGGCACGCGCCTTCGCCAGGGCGTTATCGGACGGATTCGGCATGAAACACAACTCGGCCGGGGGCCTTCACCTCGACCGCGCTTTTACGGCACCGTCTGGCGGTTGTCAACGCGGGCCCTAGCCGTCACGCGGTTCGATACCGAGCTTGTCCATGCGGTACTTGAGAATCCTCCGCGTCGTCCCGAGCACGTTGGCCGCCCGCGTCTGGTTGTAGTGGGTCCGCTCGAGCGCCTCGCTGATGATGTCGCGTTCGAACTCGTCGACGGCCTCGGACAACGACTTGAATCCGCTCAACACCTGCTCGCGCACGTGCACGGTCACCGCCGGACCTTCCACGAGTTCGGAGGGAAGGTGCTCCGGCCCGATCGGTGCATCGCCGGCGGTAAGCACGAGCGTCCGTTCGATCACGTTTTCGAGTTCGCGCACGTTACCCGGCCACGGGTATTGAAGGAGCCGATCCACTGCGGCCGGCGTGATCTCGCGCGGGGGCAATCCCAGCTCCTTCGTCTTGAGGTCGAGAAAGTGCCGAATGAGATGGGGGATGTCTTCTCGACGGTCACGGAGCGGCGGAATGTCGAGCGACACGACGTTGAGCCGATAGTACAGGTCGGAGCGAAAGCGCCCCTCCTGAATCGCCTGCTGCAGATTGCGATTGGTTGCGGCGACCACGCGCACATCGACGGGAATCGGATGGTCGCCTCCCACGCGCATGATCTCTCCTTGCTCGAGCACACGCAGGAGCTTGGCCTGAAGCGCCGAGCTCATCTCCCCGATCTCGTCGAGAAAAATCGTGCCCTGGTGCGCATGCTCGAACTGGCCGATCTTCTTATCCACCGCATCGGTGAACGAACCTTTTTCGTGGCCGAACAGCTCGCTCTCGAGCAAGTTTTCGGGAATCGCGGCGCAATTGAGCGTGACCAGCGGCTTGTCTCGACGCGGACTGTTGAAGTGGATCGCCTTGGCGATCAACTCCTTGCCGGTTCCGGACTCTCCGACGATCAACACGGTGGTTTTCAGCGGTGCCACTGCACTGATCGTTTTGAACACCTTCTGCATCGGCTCGGACTCGCCGATGATGTTGTCGAACGAGAAGCGCTTGCCCACGGCTTCGCGCAGCTCCTCGACTTCCCGTTTGAGATCGGCGTTCTCGGTCGCGCGCTCGACGACGACTCGAAGCTCCTCGACATCGAACGGCTTGGTAATGTAATCGAACGCCCCGAGCTTCATCGCAGACACGGCCGTCTTGACCGTCTTCGTCGCCGTGAGCATGACGACAGGCAAGAGCCGGTCTTTCTCCCGAATCCTTTCGAGCACCTCGAGGCCGTCCATTCCCGGCATGAGAATGTCGAGCAGCACGAGATCGGCCTTGTCCCGGTCGAGCCACTCGAGCGCCGCTTCACCGGATTCGACGGTCACCGTGTCGTAGGAGTCTTTGAGAACCATGCGTACGGACTCGCGCACGCCGGCTTCGTCGTCAACGATCAGAACTGTTGCTTTTCTGTCCACCACGGCCTTCCTCCTCCACCACGAGGAGACAGCGAATCTCGATCGCGTTCTCCCCGACTTCCACATGCAGCGACCAGCCGTTGCGCGCCGCAATACTTCGTGCGAGCAGCAAGCGCCAGGAGGGCGCCGAACCGCCCCCTTCGCCGAGCCGGTGAAGCTTGGTGATTGGGCCACCGGCTCCCTGTACGGAAACCACCAACTCGCACCCGTTCTCGAGCGCCACGTGCAGCGAACCGCTGCTTCCGGCCTCGCCGGCCGCCGTTGCCATGACGTTGCGCAAGACGAACCGTGCTTGATCCGGATCGGCCAGCACGCGAACCCCGGCTAGTCCTTCGATCCGTACCCGGTCGCTCGTCAGTCCGTCCGTCTGCGCGACCACTTCCCCGACAACCGCCGGAAGCGAGATCCGCTCGCTCCGAGGCGCTCCGAAACGACCGAACGCCTCCATCTCTTCGAGGTAGCCTTCGATCCGCTCGCATGCCTCATCGGCGAGACCTGCGAGCCGTTGCGCGTCCTCCGGACTGGGTTGCCGGCGTGCGGCCTGCGACGCGAAACTACGAATGACGGACATCGGATTGCGCAGTTCGTGTGCGAGTTCGGCAACCACGCCCTCGACCGGCTCAGTTCCGCCGCCGGAGCGTGATTCCTCTCCGACATCTTCCGGCTCTGCCGCAATCGGCCGCACGGCAACCGGCTCGTCGTCCCCACCGGCTCCCGGCGCAGTCGTTCGTTCGTCGGGCAAGAACAGGATGTCTTCCGCGCCGACCGGCCGCTTGGCCAGCGTTTCTTCGCCAAGAGTGACCAGCGTGCGCACGAGCACGCCCTCTAGTTCAACGACGTTTCCAGGCCACTGGTATGTCTGCAGGCACGCGATCGCGTCCGGTGCGAACGACACGTCGATACTCGAGCCGAGCTGGCGCATGATCCGGCGTGCGATCATCTGTGCGAGCGGAGGAATCGCCAGCGGCCGTTCCCGCAAGGGAGACAGCTGCACGGCCAGGCCGATCAAACGCCGGTACAGGTCGGCCGAAAAGCAACCGTCGAGCACCTTCTCGGCGGGATCATCGCGCGAGATCGCGATCAGTCGAGCCGGTACCGCCGACGTCTCGAGCATCGTAGCCAGCCGCTCTTGGTCGGCGACCGGCCGCCGTTCGATCTCGTGAACGAGAATCGCAGCGGGTTCTCCAGCCGCCGCGCGTCCGATCACGCTGTCGAGATCGTCGCTCGGCAACAGCGTCACCAGTCGCCTCGGCGGGCGCACAAGCCGGCAAACCGCACGCGCCACCCGCCGGCGCCCGCATCCCGGCTCGCCGAAAATCCAGAGCGGCGCCGCCAGGCGCACCGCTCGGCTCAAGATCGCCGAGGCGGGTGCCGGAACGAACGGAAACTCGAGCCACGCGCGATCTTCCTCGTCGGTCACCGGCCGCTCGACCGGTGTCCCCTGACTTGCGCCGCCCGACAGCAGCCGCCGCACGGTAAGCCGCAGCTCGAACGATTCGAAGGGCTTGCGCAGCACGCGCAAGCCGTGTCCCTCGGCGAGAAACGACGGCACCGGCACGTTGCGGTCGAGCAACACGAGAATCGGCCCGAACGATCGCAGACTCCTTAGGCCCGCCTGGTCGAGGGGTGCATGCCGGGGAACGTCGAGAATCACGAGGTCGGCTTCAGCGGGAGCGTGCATCCGGTTGCGAACCGTCACCGTGTGCTCGCGGCCGAGCACCGCCTGAACGGTCGCCGCCATCCGCCCGCTGGGATCGATGAGAGCGAGGCTAGCCATGCACGGTCGCCTCCTCAGCGGAGCCCTCGACCGCTTCTTCCGTGTCTTCCGCGCCGGCGTCCACCGGCAGGTACACCACGAACGAAGCGCCCTGACCGGGTTGGCTGCGCACGTCGATATATCCGCCGTGGCGGCTGATGATCTGATGCGCAATCGAAAGTCCCAGGCCGGTTCCTTCCCGCCGCGTCGTGAAGAACGGGTCGAAAATCCGCTTGACCACACCCGGCTCGATCCCGCGCCCGTCGTCGCTCACCTCGAT
>CAZQYE010000082.1:0-8722 GCA_964597375.1 uncultured Myxococcales bacterium | reverse complement strand
AGGGCTTCGTACGTTTTGCTCACGCCTTGCTTCCTCCGTACCCAACGCCGTTCGCGACCCCATTGCGGCCATAGCCGTTCCCGTTGCCGTTCCCATTGCCGTTCCCATTGCCGTTGCCGTTGACTCCGTTCTTCGGAATCTCGGCCAGCACAGGCAGCCCTAGGTGATGGCGTACGTCGAGGTCGCTGTTGAGAACCGGGTTGAGCATTTCCGTCACGATCGCCGAGCCGATGCTAATCAGCAAGGCTGCAAACAACGAAAGCAGAAGTGTCAGGCCTTTGAAATCCGGATCGCGCTTGAGAGGAGCCGCCGCCGCCTCGACGATTGTTACGTTCGACAGCCCAGCTTGGTCCATAGCCTCGGCAACTTCGAGCTCGTTGAGCTTTGCCTGTAGGGCGTCGTAGATCGCCTTCTTCTCAGTCCGGTCGCGGCGCATCCTCATGACTTGATAGTGCTTCGCGTGCATCACGCGAATGCGTGCATCGTAGTCGGAAATACGCTCGGCGAGCATCGCGCGGCGAGCTTCGAGAGCCCCGAGTTCGGTCTGGGCTTCGAGCAGCTCCTGCTGCATCGCTCGCCGCACACCGGTAACGGACTGTCGCTTCCTCCCCACGACCGTCGGATCTTGAGCCGAGATCTGCCGCCTGACGTCGGCGATCTCGCTCTCGAGGTCCATCACGAGCCGGTGCTGCGGCGTATAGAGCTGGAGCAGCTTGTTCCGCTCGAGCTCGAGCTTGGCCAAACTCTGCTGCAGATACCCCAGCATGGGATTGGGAACCAGGTCGACCTCCGTCTCCTCGACTTCTGGGATGTACTCTAGTTGGGCCTCGACCGCGGCCACTCTCGTCGTGAGTTCAGTGATTTCCGCTTCGGTGCGGCGCAGATCCGCTTCGAGCTGCGCGCGTTGTCTGAGGAGCTGGTCTTTCTCGACCGCGATCGACGTCAGCCCATGGGCGGCATCGTAGCGCTCGAGCTCCAGGTCGGCCTGCTCGTACGCTTTCTTGGCCTCCTCGGTCTGGCGGTGGAAGAACTCGACCGCACCGGGGGCCTTGTGTTTTTCGATATTGTAGTCGACGTAGAGGCGCACCAGCGTGTTCACGATACGAATCGCCTGCTCCTCCGATGTGCTTCGATACCCGATCTCGACGACGTTGGAGTTCGGCTTTCGAATGACCGTCAGTTTGCGCTCGAGGGTCGTCACCGACGGCACCGAGCTCCCGTTGTCCCCGTCCTCTTCGTTCTTCGCGAGCTCGTCGTGCAAGCGGCGGAGCAGGTCGCGACTGCGCAGCAACTGAATCTCGGAGTTCACCATCGCCTCGTTGGGCGGCCGGTCGGCGGTCGCCTTCCGCGTCGAGACTTCCGGATAGGCTCGCGCGTTCCGGATCATGACCTTCGCGCTTGCCCGATAGACCGGTTCGCGCAGAAGATTGCCGACGTTGCTCGGGACGAACACGAGCAGGAACAGGAGCAAGACCATCCGCTTGCGCTTGAAGACGGCGGTCAGCGCCTGTCGAATCAGGTATAGCGATCGTTGCTCCATTCTCGGTGTCCCGTCGAGTCCGCCTGCGCTACATCGCGATGTCGGGGAGCCGAGTCGTCGGCTCGCGCACTGGAATCAAGTCGAGAATGTACTGGCGTACCCAGAGGTCCGCGTTCGCAATCGCGGTTTTGGGCACGAACACGACGTCGTTGGCGCCCAGGACGACATCTCCGCGAATGTCTCCGGTCTCGAGTACGCTCTTGAGATCGAGGACACGCGCGCTGTACGCGCCGTCGGCACGCCAGTGGATGTGCAAGACACTGTCGAGCTTTGCCGAGTCGAGGAAACCGCCCCGCTCGAAAATCGCCCGCAGCGAGGTGAGGCCGGGTCTCAGCGGGACGTAGCCCGGCCGCCGAACTTCGCCGCCGATATAAGCGCGCCGCTCGGCCTGCTTGGTCACGACCACCGACACGTTGGGGTTTCGGTAGGTCAGCGAGGCGCGACGGTAGATCGCCTGTTCTAGTTCGTCGGTCGTCGTACCGGCCGCATCGAAGTCCCCGAGGCCGGGGATCGTGATCCGTCCATCGCTGCGCACCTCGGGCGCCGCGTCGAGTTCACCATGGTAGAGAAAACGGACTTTGAGCTGGTCGCCCTCGCCGATCTTGTAGCCGGGGCCGGGGACCGCGGTGCCCGTTGGAATCGGCGCCAACTCGGCGGCCGGCAGCCCGTAGGCCGCCGTCGGTTTGCGGGCCGAACAAGCACTCAAGGCACCGGAAAGGAGCAACAACGCACACAGAATCGTCCACCTACGGATACGTCTCATCGGCTCTCTCGTCCTACGGAACGTGCCGCAGAATCCGACGTTCGGAGGATTCTCGCAGGCCCCCCGGGTCGCACGCAGTGCACCCTGCCCGTGCGGGCCACTAGGCCAGCCGGCCGTCCGGCTCGAGCGCCGGCGGGCAGCGGCCGCCAGAGGCCTACATCTGCGCGCCGAGCTCGGCGCCGTATGTTGGAATCCCCGTCATGGTCGAATGTCTACGCAATCCCTAGAACCCTGGCAGCAACTTCGGTGCCATGGGCAGGAACTACGTTAGGCACGGAACTCGGCGAGCAAAAAGAGGTTTTTCCATAAAACCCAAAATCGGGCGCCTGGCGTGAATGCACGCGCACCCCCCGCGCGCTGCGCATGATGCGGGTAATCCCTCAATTTTCCACGAGATTCTTGTATTGCACGAATGCAATACCGCTGCGTCGCCGCTCCTACGGGATGAGAGAACTCAACTCGGAACTGCGTTTGCTGGCAGCCGCATCGGCGGCAACCGCCTTCTGGTGCGCCTCGAGCAGAACATCGGCCATGCTCTTTGCCGCCTGTCGCGAGGGGATCCCTTCGGCAACGAGCAGCAGCTCTCCACTCCGGCTCGGTCCCTGCACGACTCGCAGATCCAGGGTCGGCAGCACCGAGTGCGCCCACGACTGCGTCGGTGCCAGGCTCATCGCATCGGGAGCAGCCGCCAGGATGACGCGGAACCCCTGTCCTCCCTCGCCGCGCTGCACCATCCGATCCGCCCGCACGAACGGCAGAACGACCCGGCTGCCCACCTCGAGATGCCGCGGATCCTCGATCGTCGGGTTGGCTGTCAGAATTCGCCGCAAAGTCTTGGGGCCCGCAGTCCCGTACTGCTCGATCGCAATGTCCCAAATGGTATCGCCTCGGTCGACCTCGACGATCCGCCCGATCAGCGGCTCACGCCGCTCGACTACGGCGGCCGGAGCCACCCCTTGGGGCTTCCCGCCGGCGGTGGCCGTCCGGTCCTCGTGAGTCGCGCCGAGGGCCGCTAGCTCCGGAGTCGGGGGCTTCGCATGAGCCGGCAAAGTAGCGGGGCGGACGTCGGCCGCAGAGCGGACCGTCCGGGCAGGTTCCGGACGCCGCGCCGGGGCCGGTACGGCCTTCGGCGCCACTTCCTCGGGCACATTCTCGAGGCCTCGTACCCGTGGCGCCTCGGCTCCGCCTTGCCCGGAGCCACGAGCCTCTGCCCCCGCCACCCGAGGCGTCGCCGCGACTGCTGGGGCCGCCGGAAACGTCGCGCGAGCAACGGACTCACCCGCCGCCGACTGCGATTCCGACGAGCTCGCGCGAGGTTTGGGCGCCGTTGTCGCCGGCGGTGGGGTGCTGGGGCCAGGGAGAGCCACTTCCAGCTCCTCCGGCGAGCCGAGCTCTCGCCGGCGCCGCTCGTCGAACAAGCGCGCCGCGGTGGCCCGAGCAATGACCTGCGCCCGGCGAATCGATGCCGCAACCGCTTCGTCCTCGGTCACCGGTTCAAGAGCAGGCGCCTGCTTCGGAGGAGCAATGGCAAGGTCGGCAGAGGAGTCGGTCGTCCCGGCCGCCACCTCGGCGGTCTGCCGCGCGGACTCAGGCTCTTTCACCGCACCTGCAGGAGGAGCCGGGTCGGAGGCCAGCGAATCGGCGTCGCCCGGTACCGGGGCCGCGGGGCGCTTCGTGCTGGGATCTGCTGCCAAGGCCGCGGCATCGCCGGCCGCAGCGGTGGCCGCAGCAGCATCCTGCCCTTCGTCCCCTCCCGCCGGTTGCGCCGCCGGGCGTACCTGCCGGGCCGCCTCACGGACTTGCCGAACCGCTTCGACCGACGTCGCCGCCGCCAGCCTCGCATCGCGCCGGGCTTGCAGCCAGCGGTTGATCGGTACGAACACGATCAGGGCGACCGCAGCCGCAGCAGCGTACCGCACCCAGGTCCCCCCGAGCCAATGGCGAAGAAGCTGCTTTACATCGGCCAACCGGTGGGCGCTGCCTTCGAGGTCCCGGACGGCTTCCACGGCGACGCCGTACCCGATGCGCTTCTTGCCCTCGGCGAACGCAATCATCATCGCGTTGTCGCATATGACGTTGACCACGCGAGGGATGCCTTTGGAGGCCCGCCAGATCTTGTGCAAAGCCCCCTTGGTGAACAGGTCGTCCCTGCTCGCGCCGGCGCTCCGCAAACGCGTCTGAACGTACGCGCCGATCTCGGTCAGCCGCATCGGCCGCAACGTCGCCCGCACGGCAATCCGCTGGCGCAGCTGGCGCAAGTTCGGACGTCGTAGCTTCTCTTCGAGCTCCGGCTGTCCGGCGAGTAGAATCTGCAGAATCTTCTCTTTCGACGTCTCGAGGTTCGAGAGGAGCCGCAGCTCCTCGAGGACGGAATCCGTCAGAGTCTGCGCCTCGTCGATCATCACGACGACGTTGCGGCCGGAGGTCAGCTGCTCGAGCAGGTATTCGTTGAGCCGGTCGAGCATCTGCAGTCGCCGCCCGTCGGTAGCGAGCCCGAGTTCACTGCAAATGAACTCGAGCAGCTCGTCGAAGGAGACACCCGGGTTGAACACGAACACGACCTGCGTCTCTCCCTCGATCTCGTCGAGGATCTTCTTGAGAAGCGTCGTCTTGCCCGTTCCCGCCTCGCCGATCAGCGTCAAGAACCCTTTTCGTGCCTTGAGGCCGTGCAGGATCGACGCCAGCGCCTCGCGCGTCGATTCGTTCACGTAGTGAAACTTCGGATCCGGCGTCAGGTTGAACGGATTTTCCGCTAACTGGTAAAAATGCGCGTACATCGATCGATCACCTCACGCTCTGCTCGGCATCACCGCTCAAGCCTTGGCCCGCTCCTTGAAATCTTCGCGTTTGAGCTGATGCAGCTTCATCTTGCGATGAAGCGTCGCCGCATCGATCATCGCGTGCGACGCGGTCGCCGAGATGCCGCCCCGGTTGCGGCGCAATACCGCAGTCAGGTACTCGCGTTCGGCCCGTCGCAGAAACTCCTTGAGCGGCAAATCGTAATCTTTGCTTCGAGCCGAGCCGTTCGATTGACTGGAAGGCGCCACGCCGGGGAGATCGACGTCTCGAACGGTTGGACCGTTCGTCTTGAGAATCGCACGTTCGACCACGTTCGACAGCTCGCGAACGTTTCCAGGCCAGTGGTAAGCCATCAGCTTCTGTAGGGCCTTATTCGAGATTCGGTTGATATTCCGTTCCCGCGCCATCGGGTGATTGCGCAACATCTCGGCGACCAGAAGCGGCACGTCCTCGATACGATCGCGCAGCGGCGGAATGTGAATGGGCACGACGTTGATCCGGTAGAAGAAGTCTTCCCGCATCTCCCCTTTCGCCACCATTTCCTCGAGGTTGCGATTCGTGGCGGTGATGATCCGCATGTTCACCTTGACGACGCGGTTTCCGCCGAGCTTCTCGATCTCACGTTGCTCGAGGACTCGAAGGAGCTTGAGCTGCATCGGCAGGGAAATGCTCTCCACCTCGTCGAGGAACAGCGTCCCTCCGCTGGCCAGTTCGATCTTGCCAACCCGGTCGTGCACCGCGCCGGTGAACGCACCGCGCTCGTAGCCGAACAGTTCGCTTTCGAGCAGCGTGTCGGGAAACGCCGCACAGTTGATCGCAACGAACCGTCCGTTCCGGCGTCGGCCCTGGAAGTGGATGGCACGCGCTGCCAGCTCCTTGCCGGTACCCGATTCCCCGCAGATCAGAACCGTCGCGTCGTTCTGCGCCAGAGCCTCGATGGTCGAGAAAATCTCGTGCATCACCGGATTGCGGCTGACCATGTTGGCAAACGAATACCGCTCGGAAAGCTGATTGCGAAGGTAGGTGATCTCGTCGAGCAGGCGCCGCTTCTCCAGGACCTTCTCCGTCGCCAGCAGGATCTCCTCGCGCTCGAACGGTTTGGTGATGTAATCGCTTGCACCGTGGCGGATCGCTTCGACCGCACCCTTGATCGAGGCGTACCCAGTCACGATGATCACGTCGAGATCCGGCCACCGCTCGCGAACCTGCTTAGTGAGGCTGATGCCGTCGGTCCCTGGAATCTTCAGATCGATCACGGCCAGCGCGTACTCGTACTCCTCGAGCAGAGAGACGGCGTCTTCGGCGCCGCCGACACTGTCGACTTCGTAGTTGCGCTCGCGATAGAGATCCTCGAGCTGCCTGCGGATCAGCGGATCGTCGTCAACGATCAAGATTCGATGGTTCGGCATCCTAAATTTCCCTCAGTCGTAGATTGGCAAGAAGATTACGAGCGCGCGTGACGGCTCGGCACGTTCGAAGAGCTCCCCTCCATGCATCAGCAGAAACTTCTCGGCAACGGCCATCTCGATTCCCTTTTTCAGGCGCTCGCGGCCGTTGATCCCGGCACCTGCTTGGAAAGCGATCTCGATCCCCTGAAACTCGCGCCTTCTGGCCCGGTCGACCTCGACGATGAGCGCATCCTCGTCGATCAGGGTACCGGCGACTCGGTCGAACACGGTGCGCAGTGCGTGCGCCATCAGCGAAGGATCGGCCAGCACTTTGAAGTGGCGCCAATCCTCCGTGCTGCGGACGCGTACCTCCCGTCCGGGAAGCTTCGTCCCGAGACCCGCGACGAGCTCTCCCGCCTCGATGCGGTTGAACGACATTTTCGCGGGGGCCAGGTACTCGAGCATCATCCGCATGAACCGCTCGAGACGCCCGACCGTCTCTTCGAGCATCTCGACCGGCGCCGTGTCCGCCCGGCCGTCGCTGTGTGTCTTCAGGTAATCTGTCCAGTAGTAGAGCTTATGGAAGTAGTTCCCGACCTCGTGCGAGATCTCGCCCAGGATGCGGTCGTCGGGAAGCCCGAGCGGGGCCTCCGGACCTTCGCGCGGCTCTTGCTCCGGTTCATGCTCGCGTCGCGCGAGCGGGATGATGCGTTCGTTCTCTTTCAAGTGACTGTCTTCGCTCATCCCTCAACCCATTGCAGAACCAGACGCCCCAGGGGGCGTTACTTGCCCCTACCCGGTGGAATCACCGAGTTCGGCGACTTCCTCGCCGCTGCGCTGCTCGAAGAGGAGCTTGAGGTTCTGAACCTTGCGCAGCTCGTAATCGACCTTCAGCAATGCCTCGACGACCCCCTTGATCTCGCCCGTTACTCGCTCGAGCTCTTGTTCGGAAACCCGATCGAGTTCGCGCTTGACCTCTTCGAACAGGCCGAGGAGCTTCGAAACCCCGCCCACGCCCGAGAAGCGGCTGTTGATGTCCTCGTACGACGCCAGGATCCGTTCCAAGTGTTCGCGCACGTTGTTGCTCACCGTTCCAACCCCCAATCGCCCTCGCGTACCGACTCGGCTGCACCCCGATCAGGCGGGCCGAGCGCAGCGGGAGCGCTATCCTCGCACCCGCGCACGGCGCGAGTGCAGTCTCCTTTGGACTTGACCGGCAGCAAATCACGTGCCATGCAAAAACGCCAGCGATCAGATTTCTTTATGTAAATCATATAGTTACGGATTAAGACCTTGGGCGTACGCCATGCGGAATCGCGCATTCCTGCAATAGTGCACGCTCTTGGGAACGGTTTTTCTGCGCGCGGCTCGCCAATCGTGCGCTCATGCATCCAGGCTAGCGCCGCGGCAAGACCGCCTTCAACCGCATTTTGCATTCCTGCGCGACTCGGCCGCCGGCAGGCAGGCGACTATGCGCCCGCCTGCTCGTCGCGGCTGGCGAGAATGCGTTGTCGCGTCGCCTCGGGATCGAGGCGCAGCGCCTCGCAGATGTTGTTGAAGGAGAACGGCGAATCCCAGTCGTCGAGTCGAAGCCAGAACTCGGCCTGACGAGCGAGGATCTCTGGATTCTGTCGCGGGCGCTTGAGCGTCTTGCGGTAGCAAGCGATTGCATCCTCGAGAATCGCCAGCATCAGCGACAGCTCCGGACTCCACTGCAGCGGCTCATCGCCAAGCTGTGGATCGGGCTCAGTGGCGCGTCGCGCTTCCTCCTCGACCCGCCGTGCGGCCGGCTCCATCTCCTCCTCGAAACTCCTCAGCAGCGCGCTGTGTCCTGCCATCGGTCGATCCTCCATTCGTAGGTCGACAGGTCGATAGCAAGGCGTCTGCCATCCGGCCCGCTCTGCTAAGCCGTTGAGAACACGTGCGCTTTCGCCGAGGCCACCGCGCCGAGCCGCAGCGGCCTCTTCAGCCGTGCACGCGGATGTACAAAGATGCACCAGTGACGCGCGCGCGTCAGGCGGCCAAGAGCTGCCGGCCGATCACCTTGAGCTCGAGGATCGGCTTTACCCCCTCGAAAATCGGCAAGACCAGCGCATCGACGACGTAACGGGAGATCGGGTATTCTTCCGCGTATCCCCAGCCGCCGTGCAGTAGCTGGGCTTCCTGGCTCACGCGCACCGCGACGTCGCAAGCGAGCAGCTTGGCCATCGCGGGTTCGAGCGAGATCGTCTC